>JBGSBQ010000232.1:0-6081 GCA_041730475.1 Sphingomonadaceae bacterium | reverse complement strand
CATGTATGGCTGGAGCGCCCATGGGAGATCAAATATGTATTTTTCGTTGACAGCAACGCGGACATGATCTGGCGAATCGGATATGCAAAAAAATATAATTTTTCCGACGAAAAGCTAGACCGAAAACATATCTACTTGGATGCAAAGGCAATGTTCACCCCTACGAATGTCTTTGCTAGCCCCGGCAAAAATACTATCGCAACGGTACTCCTAACTTTTGATCGCAATGGTAACGTTTTAGTACCGCAGAATGAGCTGAGCCAATTCATGGCCAAGCGCACTGTACTCGACTCAATTGTTCTCGTACGACGTACTACCCCGGAAGATAAAGCCTTTCGTTTTGCCCACTGGTCACAAGGAATTCCGGGTGACTCGACATTCTCCCCCGCAGTTTGCAATGGAGGCGATCTTATGCGATACGGGCCAAAATGGCGATCAGGCGGGAGCGGTGGAGATTTTGGCTGCCGCGAATGGACGGCTCAACTGTACGACTGGCAGCAGCCATACATCGATGTCACCACCTACACCCGCCACGGCAACTTCATCGGCGAGTTCGTCGGCTGGTCGCGCTTCGAGGATGCTGCCAAGCCCATCATCGGCATGCATGGAAAACAGTGGCTGTGCCTTCACGACTGCCCCGCAGGTGAACAAGTCGGCGTGATCGGCGACATCCGCGCCTGGACTACCAAGCATCACTTCCCTATGCCGGTGCGCCCCAAGCGCCAGCCTGAATACCCGGACGCTAATTACAAAGACGATCTGAATGAATTCAACGACTGAAGTGGGCGCTGCCATGGCTGGCAACGCCCACCCGATACAGCTTATTGTGCCGTCAGACCGCGGCGTTCCAGCAGCGGGGTGATTTCAGCATCGCGGCCGCGGAAGGCGCGGAACATCTGCATCGCGTCCATGGTGCCGCCTTTGGACAGCAGCATCTTGCGGAAGTAGTCGCCGTTCTTGCGCAGCATGCCGCCATTTTCCTTGAACCATTCGACGGTGTCGGCATCCAGCTTCTCCGACCACAGGTAGCCGTAGTAACCGGCCGAATAGCCGCCCGCGAAGGTGTGCGAGAAGTAGGTGGTGCGGTAACGCGGTGGCACCGGCGCGTAGTCAACGCCAGCGTCCTTCAGCGCAGCCGCTTCAAAGCCCAGAACATCAGCCGGGATCTGGGTCGCGCCCAGCTGGTGCCATTTCTGGTCCAGGATGGAGGCGGCCAGATACTCGGTGGTGCGGAAGCCTTCGTTGAATTTCTTCGAGGCCTGCACCTTGTCCAGCAGCTCTTGCGGCATCGGTGCGCCGGTCTGGTAATGCTTGGCGTAGTTGGCCAGTACTTCCGGCCAGACCGACCACATTTCATTGACCTGCGACGGGAATTCGACGAAGTCACGCGGCACGCGTGTGCCGGCGAAGCGCGGGTATTTCACGTTGGTGAACATGCCATGCAGCGCGTGGCCGAACTCGTGGAACATGGTGCGCAGTTCGTCGTAAGTCAGCAGCGTCGGCTCGCCGGCGTTCGGCTTCGGAATGTTGAGATGATTCGCCACCACCGGGTGGGTGCCCATCAGCGAGGACTGGCCGACATAGGCGTTCATCCATGCGCCACCGCGCTTGTTGGAACGGGCATAGAAGTCGGCGATGAAGATCGCCAGCGGCTTGCCGTCGGCATCGGTCACGTCGAATACGCGCACGTCCGGGTTATACACCGGCAGATCCTTGCGCTCCTTGAAGCTCAGGCCATACACCTTGTTGGCGGCGAAGAAGACGCCGTTGATCAGCACATTGTTCAGCTCAAAGTAGGGCTTGAGCTGGTTCTGGTCGAAGTTGAAGCGCTCGGCACGCACCTTGTCGCTGTAGAACGACCAGTCGTGCGCGGCCAGCGGGAAGCCACCGTTTTCCTTGTCGATGACTTGCTGAATCTCGGCGCCTTCCTTCTTCGCGTTGGCGACGGCCGGGCGGGCGAATTCGGACAGCATCTTGTTGACGGCCGCCGCATCGTGCGCGGTCTGGTCTTCCAGCGAGTAGTCGGCAAAGGTCTTGTAACCCAGCAGCGCCGCTTTTTCAGCGCGCAGCTTGGCCGTTTGCAGCACCACTGCGGTGTTATCGAACTTGCCGCCATGGCTGCCGCGTGCCAGCGAAGCGGCCATCAGGCGTTCGCGCACGGCGCGGTTGGTCAGCACGGCCAGATTGGCCTGGCCGGTGGTGTTGACGACCGGGATCGCGAATTTGCCTTCCAGACCGCGTGCCTTGGCGGTGGCTGCGGCGGCGTCAATCGCCTTGTCCGACATGCCGGCCAGCTCTTCACGGGTATCGACGATCAGGGCCGAAGCATTGGCTTCCTCCAGCACGTTCTGGGCGAAGGTGGTCGACAGCTTGGCCAGTTCACCGTTCAGCGCTTTCAATTTTTCCTTGTCGGCGTCCGACAGCTTGGCACCAGCGCGCACGAAGTCGGTGTTGTAACGCTCCAGCAGGTATTTGGACTCGGCATCCAGATGCAGCTTGTCGCGCTTCTCGTACAGCGCCTTGATGCGTGCGTACAGCTTGGCATTCAGGCGGATCGCATCGCTGTGGGCGGCCAGTTTCGGACCCAGCTCGCGCTCCAGCGCCTTGAAGGTATCGTTGGTGTTGGCGCCCGACAGGTTGAAGAACACGCTCGATACGCGCGACAGCAACTGACCCGATTTTTCCAGCGCGACGATGGTGTTGTCGAACGTAGCGGCTTGCTTGTTGTTGGCGATCGCGTCGATTTCGGCGGCGTTCTGGCGCATGCCTTCGGCGAAGGCTGGTGCGTAGTCTTCGTTCTTGATCTGGTCAAACAGCGGATAGTGGAACGGCAGCTTGCTTTCCTGCGCAAACGGGTTACTGGCCGGCAGCAGCGAGGCCGGCGCTGCTGCGCTGGCGCTGGCAGTGCTGAAAATGGCGGCGATGCCGGCGGCGATAATCAGATTATGACGATACATTGATTTATTCCGTATAAATTATTTATATTGTTTTTATCATTTAGCATTCAGGCCACGGCGTTCCAGCAGCGGCTCGATGATGGCGTCGCGGCCGCGGAAGTTGCGGAACAGTTGCAGCGCATCGTCAGTGCCGCCACGCGACAGCAGGGTTTTGCGGAACCAGTCGCCGTTTTCGCGTTTCAGGCCGCCCTTCTCCTTGAACCATTCAACGGTGTCGGCATCCAGCTTTTCCGACCACAGGTAGGCGTAGTAGCCGGCCGAGTAACCGCCCGAGAAGCTGTGCGAGAAGTAGGTGGTGCGGTAGCGCGGAGGCACTGCCGCAAAGTCGACACCCATGTCTTTCAGCGCGGCCGCTTCAAAGCCCAATACATCGGTCGGAATCTGGGCTGGCGCCATCTGGTGCCAGCGCTGGTCCAGCAGCGAGGCTGCCAGATATTCAGTGGTGACGAAGCCCATGTTGAACTTCTTCGATGCGATCACCTTGTCCAGCAGGTCCTGCGGCATCGGCGCGCCGGTCTTGTAATGCTTGGCGTAGTTGGCCAGCACTTCAGGCCACACAGCCCACATCTCGTTGACCTGCGACGGATATTCGACGAAATCGCGCGGCACACTGGTGCCGGAGAAGCGCGGGTATTTCACGTTCGAGAACATGCCGTGCAGCGCATGGCCGAATTCGTGGAAGGCGGTCTTCACTTCATCATAGGTCAGCAGCGTCGGCTCGCCGGCCGGCGGCTTTGGAATGTTCAGGTGATTGGCGACTACCGGATGGGTGCCCATCAGCGCCGACTGCGACACGTATTCGTTCATCCAGGCGCCGCCCTGCTTGTTGGGACGCGCGTACATATCGGCCATGAAGATGGCGAGCTGCTTGCCATTCGCGTCGAACACATCGAACACGCGCACGTCCGGGTTGTACACCGGCAGATCCTTGCGCTCCTTGAACGACAGGCCATACAGCTTGCCGGCGGCGTAGAACACGCCCTTGGTCAGCACGTTATCGAGTTCAAAGTATGGCTTCAGCTGGTTCTCGTCGAACGAGAAGCGCTGGGCGCGCACCTTGTCGGTGTAGTAGGCCCAATCGGCGGCGCCGATCTGGAAGCCGCCTTGCTCGGCATCGGCGACTTTTTGCAGGTCGGCCGCTTCCTTGCGCGCGTTATTGACGGCCGGCTTGGCCAGTTCGCCCAGCAGCTTGTTGACGGCCGTGGTGTCATGCGCGGTCTGGTCTTCCAGCGAATAGGCGGCGAAGTTGGCGTAGCCGAGCAGCGTGGCCTTGTCGGCGCGCGCCTTGGCGATCTTCAGCACCACCTCGCGGTTATCGAATTCGCCGCCATGGCTGCCACGCGCCAGCGACAGCGCCATCAGCTTCTCGCGGGTGGCGCGATTGGTCAGCACCGCCAGCGGCGGCTGGCCGCTGGTGTTGACCACGGCGACCAGGAACTTGCCGTCCATGCCCTTGTCCTTGGCGGCGGCAGCGGCGGCGTCGATGGCGGCATCGGTCATGCCGGCCAGCTCGGCGCGGCTGTCAACGATCAGTGCCGAGCCGTTGGTCTCTTTCAGCACATTCTGGGTGAAGGTGGTTTGCAGCGTGGCGATGTCGCCGTTGATGGTCTTCAGCTTGGCCTTGTCGGCATCCGACAGGTTGGCGCCAGCGCGCACGAAGTCGGTGTGATAGCGCTCCAGCAGGTGCTTGGCTTCGGCGTCGAGTTTCAGCTTGTCGCGCTGGGTGTACAGGGTCTTGACGCGGGCGAACAGCTTGGCGTTCAGGAAGATCGCATCACCATGCGCAGCCAGCTTGGGCGACATCTCGCGGTCGACGGCATCGAGGGCGTCATCGGTATTCGCGCCTTGCAGGTTACCGAAGATGATTTGCACGCGGGTCAGCAACTGGCCCGATTTTTCCATCGCGACGATGGTGTTATCGAAGCTCGGTGCCTTGGCGTTATTGGCGATGGCCTCGATTTCCTTCAGCTGGATGCGCATGCCCTCGGCGAAGGCCGGCGCGAAGTGCTCGTCCTTGATCTTGTCGAACGCAGGGTACTGGAACGGCAGGGTGCTGGCCTGGAACAGCGGATTGGCTGCCGTGGCCGGGGTGGCCGGCGCGGCAATAGCGGTCTGGGTCAATGCCAGGCCGATAGCGGCCGCGAGAACGAGCATGGTAGGACGGGACATGTTTTATCTTTCATAAAAACGCCAAGAAATGCTGTCGTGGATAACGCAGCATGGAAGCGCAAGATCATATCAGCCGGTCCTACGGGAGTCACTTATAAAAAATGCTGCGTTGCACCGTTGCCGCTTACCGCGCCAGACGCGCCTCAATACGCCGGTCGGGAATGAACCAGATCGCAGCCACCAGCACATACACGGCGAAGCCAGCCAACGGTTGCGCGAAGGAGACAGCGATCCCCACCGCATACAGCAACGTCGATAGCTTGCCCTTGCGATCGCGCCCCAGCGCCAGCTTCAGCGTTTCATTGTTCGCCGCCAGACAGCTGGCCAGCACGAAATACGACACGCTGCACATGAACAGCACCGCGCCATAACAGGCCAGCGGTACGGCCGCGAAATGATTCTCGCCGACCCAGCCGGTAACAAACGGTAGTAGTGACAGCCAGAACAGCAGTAACAGATTGCCCCACAGCGCGGCACCGGTGGTGTGGGTCACTGCATGCATCAGGTGGTGGTGGTTGTTCCAGTAGATGCCAACGTAGATGAAGCTGAGCACATAGCTGAGGAACACCGGCCACAGCGGCTGCAACGCCGCCCAATCCGCCCCATGCGGCACCTTCAGTTCCAGCACCATGATGGTGATGATGATGGCGATCACGCCATCGCTAAATGCTTCCAGCCTGCCTTTGCCCATACCTGCTCCTTGTCAACAATACGGCAAGCTTAAACCAATCTGTCACCGCCGAGTCGGCTATGCCGCGCAGACCTGTGTCAATTGTGTGCCCTATGCGGCTGCTATCCGCAGGCGTACAGTGGTGGATGCCTCCAAGGAGTCCATCATGAACGGCAACCATCAGCCCCAGCAGGAACAACACCAGATTGCCGAACGCATTGCCCATCTGGAGACCGCCATCGACTACCAAGGTCAGGCGATCGCGGGATTGCGCGAGGAGGTGCG
>JBGSBQ010000231.1:0-6085 GCA_041730475.1 Sphingomonadaceae bacterium | reverse complement strand
GTTGGGGTTGCCACCACGCCGCCGCCCGGCGTGCTCAGCACTTCGCTGCCAGTGTCCTGATCGCTATCGCCTTCGCAACTCGCACCACCCCGTAGCGCTGCTTCAACCGTCGCGATTGCTGCGCTCAGGCCGCGTGCCGCCGAAAAAACCAAACGGCTCACACCTGGGGTCAGACGGGGACGCCGAGTCCCGCCGGGTCTGACCCCGGATGTTGCTGTGGGGGTTGCCATCACGCCGCTGCCCAACACGCTCAGAACTCATCCCACGCTTCCGCTGGCTTCGCCTTGATCGCGACTGCCTTGCTTGCGATCGCCCTGGTCGCGATCGCCTTGCGCACCGGCGCCACATAAGCCGGCTGGTTCGCCAGCTTGAACACGCTGACCGCCTGCGCCAGCAAGTCCGCCTGTTCGCGCATGCTCTGCGCGGCGGCCGCTGCTTCCTCCACCAGCGCCGCATTCTGCTGCGTCACATCATCGATCGACACAATCGCCTGGTTCACCTGCTCGATGCCATGGCTTTGTTCGGTACTGGCACTGCTAATGTCGGTCATGATCGCAGCCACTTGCTTGACGGCCGTAACAATGCCATCCATCGTCACGCCGGCCTCATCGACCAGCCGCGCGCCCTGATCCACGGTCTCGACCGAGCGCCCGATCAGCTCCTTGATCTCCTTGGCCGCCGTGGCCGAGCGCTGCGCCAGATTGCGCACCTCGGATGCCACCACGGCAAAACCGCGGCCCTGCTCGCCGGCGCGCGCCGCTTCCACCGCCGCATTCAGCGCCAGGATATTGGTCTGGAACGCAATCCCGTCAATGACGGCAATGATGTCGACGATCTTGCTGGAACTGGCCTTGATCGCCCCCATCGTGGTCACCACCTGCCCCACCACCTGCCCGCCCTTGGTCGCGAACTCGGAGGCCGAAATCACCAGCTGGGTGGCCTGCCGTGCATTCTCGGCATTTTGCGTCACGGTCGAGGTCAGCTCCTCCATCGACGACGCCGTTTCTTCCAGGCTGGAGGCCTGCTGCTCGGTACGGCTCGACAAATCCATATTGCCGCTGGCGATCTCGTTCGATGCCACCGTGATGGTGTCCGTACCGGAGCGCACCTGCCCCACGGTACGGGCCAGGGCATCATTCATATTGATCAGCGCACGCAGCAACTGCCCCGTTTCATCCTGCGTCGTGCATTCCATGCGCATGGTCAGATCACCGCCGGCGACTGCCTCGGCCATGTCGACCGCCCGGTTCAGCGGCTGCGTGATGCTGCGCGTGACCCAATACAGCACGGCACTGGCCAGCGCCGCGGCGATCACCGTCAGCAACAGCATCATATTGCGCGAACTGACATAGGCTTGCTCGGCATCGGTGCTGGCCACGGCCACGGCGGCGGTCTGGAACTTGACCAGATCGCCGAGCGCATTCAGGTACGCGGTCTGCTCCTTGCGCACCGTGGTCAGCAGATAGTCGACCGCCGCATCGCGCTGGCTCTCGTCAGCCGACTTTTGCAGGAAGGCTTGCTGCACCACCAGATATTTTTCACGCGCCGCCATCACGGCCTGCATCTTGACCTTGCTGTCCGGGTCGGCATCGTCGGCCATCAGCTTGCCGAGCTTGTCGAGCCGGGCCGCATTTTCCGCCTTGCGCGTCTCGACCCGTTCCAGTTCCTTCTTGATCACGGCCGGATCCTTGCTGAGCATGGCATTGCGCATGGCGCGCGCGATATCGTTCAAGCCGCCGATGGTTTCGTAGGCCAGAATCACCTTCGGCACTTTGTCGTCAGCCAGATCCTTGGTGTTGTGATTGACACGGCCCAGATTACTGATGCCGATGGCCGAGATGCCGATCATGAAGGCGAGTGACACGCCCAGCCCGGCGCCCAGGCGGACGCCGATCTTCCAGTTACCAATACCCATTTGATGCTCCCCAGAGAAAAACCAAAGTCTTCAATCATGGACGGTGCGTGCAATGTGGTGCTGCGTGCTCAGAAAACGGCATCGCCTGCGTAGGCAGGAGATAGCCCCAGTATAGGGGGATTTGATCTTATCGAAAAATAAATAAAGGGAGAGGTGTCCGATCACGACCACAATGCCCGCGCGCGGGGGCATGGTGGTCGCTCGGGATCAGGACAAATCGCCGCCGTTCAGCGCGGCATCGATCTCGGCACGGGTCAGGCCCGGTGCGAATTCCTGAATGAAATGATAGGCATAGGAACGCAGATAGGCGCCGCGCCGTACCGCCAGCCGCGTGGTGTTGGCCGCAAACAGGTGTGAGGCCTCGACCGCGCGCAAGCCCTTGTCGCGACCATGGTCAAACGCCATCGACGCGACGATGCCGACGCCGAGGCCAAGCGACACGTATTGCTTGATCACGTCGGAGTCCATCGCCGTCAGCACGATATCGGGCTTGACGCCGGCCTTGGCGAACGCATCATCAATATGGCCACGGCCGGTGAACCCGACGTCATAGGTGATCAGCGGGAACTCGGCCAGATCCTCCAGCCGGATCGGTGACCGGCTCAACAGCGGATGGCCGTCTGGCACCACGATCAGGTGGCTCCAGCGGTAGCATGGGAACGACACCAGATCGGGAAACTGGCTCAGACCCTCGGTGGCGATACCGATATCCGTCTTGCCGGACAGGACCCACTCGGCAATGTGCTCGGGCGCGCTCTGCTGCAGCGCGATGCGCACGTCCGGGAACGCGGCGCGGAAACCCTGCACCACTTTCGGCAAGGCATAGCGGGCCTGAGTGTGGGTAGCGGCCACGCTCAGCGTGCCGCTGTTCTGGCCCGCATATTCCTGACTGGCCTGTTGCAAGTTCTCCGCTTCGATCAGCAGGCGGTCGATGATTTTCAGGATGCCTTTGCCGGGCTCGGTCATGCCCGTCAGGCGCTTGCCGTTGCGCTCAAAGATCACCACGCCCAATTCGTCTTCCAGCTCACGGATCTGGCGGCTGACCCCGGGCTGCGACGTGAACAGCGCGTTCGCCACTTCGGTCAGGTTGTAATTACGTCGGGCCGCTTCCCGGATCGAGCGCAGTTGCTGGAAATTCATATCGACGCTCCAGCATCAACAAACACGCGGACCCGCTTCGGCCGCACTACCAGCGTTTCGCCCTCTTTCAGATTCAGACTGGCAAAGCGCTCGTTCGGGATCACCGCTTCGATGATCTCGGCATTGTCGCTGCGCTCGAGGTCGAGCTGGGCCAGCGGGCCGATCGCATGAGCGCGGCGCAGCTTGACGATGATGCCCTCGGCACCGGCCGTGTAGCGGTCGATTTCGAGGTCATGCGGACGGACAAACGCGGTGCCCTTGCCGTCTTGTGCTGCGCCTTGGCCCGGCACCTGGAAGCTGGCATCGCCACTGGCCAGGATGCCGTCCTGCACGCGGCCATGGAACATATTCACATTGCCGAGGAAACCATACACGAAGGGTGAAGCGGGGTGATTGTAGACCTCGTCCGGCGTGCCGATCTGCTCGACATTCCCCTTGTTCATCAGCACCACCTGGTCGGCCACTTCCAGCGCCTCTTCCTGATCGTGGGTGACGAAGATCGACGTCACATGCAGGTCGTCATGCAGGCGGCGCAGCCAGCGCCGCAGTTCCTTGCGCACCTTGGCATCGAGTGCGCCGAACGGCTCATCAAGCAGCAGCACGCGCGGCTCTACCGCCAGTGCCCGCGCCAGCGCGATACGCTGGCGCTGGCCACCGGACAACTGCGGCGGATAGCGATCGGCCAGCCAGTCCAGTTGCACCAGCTCCAGCAATTCCTTGACCTTGCGGCGGATCTGGTCTTCCGATGGCCGCTCGGCGCGCGCCTTGACGCGCAGCCCGAAGGCCACGTTCTCGAACACCGTCATGTGCTTGAACAGCGCATAGTGCTGGAACACGAAGCCAACCTGACGCTCGCGCACATGGCGGTGCGAGGCATCGCTGGCATCAAGCAGCACCTGCCCCGAATCCGGATGCTCCAGACCGGCGATGATGCGCAGCAGCGTGGTCTTGCCGCAGCCCGACGGGCCCAGCAGCGCGGTCAGCTCGCCGGCCGGGAAATCCAGCGACACGTTATTGAGGGCGGTGAAGTCACCGAAACGCTTGTTGATGTTTTTAACGGCGATAGTCATATCAGTGCTCCGAGGAACGGGAATCGTCGGCGCGGGTTTCGTTCAGGCGCCAGGAGATAAAAGTTTTCAAAACCAGGGTCACCAGCGCCAGCAGCGCCAGCAGCGAGGCCACGGCGAAGGCGGCGGCAAAGTTGTATTCGTTGTACAGAATCTCGACCTGCAGCGGCATGGTGTTGGTCTCGCCACGGATGTGGCCGGACACCACCGACACCGCGCCGAACTCGCCCATGGCGCGGGCATTACACAGGATCACGCCATACAGCAGGCCCCACTTGATGTTCGGCAGCGTCACGCGGCGGAAGGTATCCCAGCCGGAAGCGCCCAGCACGATGGCCGCCTCTTCCTCTTCATTGCCTTGCGCCTGCATCAGCGGAATCAGCTCGCGCGCCACGAAGGGGAAAGTCACGAAGATGGTGGCCAGCACGATGCCCGGCACGGCAAACAGAATCTTGATGTCATGCGCCTGCAGCCAGGGGCCAAACCAGCCCTGGGCGCCGAACAGCAGCACATAGATCAGGCCAGAAATGACGGGCGAGACCGAGAACGGCAAGTCGATCAGCGTCAGCAGCACGTTCTTGCCACGGAACTCAAACTTGGCGATACACCATGACGCCGCCACGCCGAATACCAGATTCAGCGGCACGGCGATGGCGGCCGTGATCAGCGTCAGTTTGATGGCCGAGATCGCATCCTCCTCAACGATGGCGGCGAAGTACGCCGCAGCGCCCTTCTTGAAGGCCTCGAAGAACACCGCCACCAGCGGCACGAACAGGAACAGCGTCAAAAAGGTCAGTGCCACGGCGATCAGGACGCGGCGCACCCACACCGGTTCCAGTAGTTGCGGTGCGGACGGCAATTCGCCGCGGCGGGCTGGCACGGTGGCAGCAGCGGTAACAGGGGTCGCGCTCATCTTATTTCCCATTCTTGCCGCGTGCCCAAGCCTGCAGCATATTAATTGTCAGCAGCATCGCGAACGACACCACCAGCATCACCACCGCGATCGCGGTCGCGCCGGCATAGTCATACTGTTCCAGCTTGGTAATGATGAACAGCGGCGTAATTTCCGACACCATCGGCATATTCCCGGCGATAAAAATCACCGAACCATATTCACCGGTGGCACGGGCGAAGGCCAGTGCGAAGCCCGTCATCAGCGACGGCAGGATGGTGGGAAACACCACGCGGCTAAAGGTCTGCCAGGCGTTGGCGCCCAGACTGGCGGCGGCTTCTTCCAGTTCACGCTCTGCATCCTCCAGCACGGGTTGCACGGTGCGCACCACGAACGGCAAACCGATAAAGGTCAGCGCCACCACCACGCCGAGCGGCGTGAAGGCCACTTTCAGGCCCAGCGTTCCCTCCAGGAAGCGGCCGAACCAGCCATTGGCAGAATACAGCGCCGTCAGGGTAATGCCAGCGACGGCGGTCGGCAGCGCGAACGGCAGGTCGACCAGTGCATCGACCAGACGTTTGCCGGGGAACTCATAGCGCACCAGCACCCAGGCCACGATGCAGCCGAAGAAGGCATTGATACTGGCCCCGATCAGCGACGCGCCGAAGGTCAGCTTATACGAGGCGATCACGCGCTCCGACGTCACCGCATGCCAGAAGCCTTCCCAACTCAAGGTAAAGGTCTTCAAAAACACGGCTGACAGCGGGATCAGCACGATCAGCGTCAGGTAAAAGATCGTAAAGCCCAGCGACAGCCGGAAGCCCGGCATTACGCGAAACGGCGCGCCCTGGGCGGTGGGGCTGACGGCGGCGGGCGCCGTAAGTACTGCGGACATGAATGCTCCCTTATTACAAATTCTTCTATAAGGGCTGCATCCTCTCACCAAATCAACATATTACCAACGAAGCATTTCTCATTTGATTAGACGTTTCCGCTATATACAAAAAAACCCAAAAACCGGGGTCCGGGGTGGCCAAACGGGATAAAAATGGAAAAGGCAAGTGGGGGTGG
>JBGSBQ010000230.1:0-6097 GCA_041730475.1 Sphingomonadaceae bacterium | reverse complement strand
TTCCTGCAGCAAGTTCGATGCGGCCGGGCGCGGTGAGATCGAGGCCACCGAACGCAAGCGCATGGTGTCGGCGGCGAAGTATCGTGTTGCCGAAGCGGCGCGCCATGCCGCCATGTAGCTGGATCGCTTCCTGCCCGACGTGGCGCGCCGCTTCGGCAACACGATACTTCGCAGCCGACACCATGCGCTTGCGTTCGGTGGCATCGATCTCACCGCGCCCGGCCGCATCGAACTTGCTGCAGGAAAGCAGCGTGATGGAGCGGGCCTGGATCGCACTCAGGTTCATGTCCACCATGCGATGCTGCAGGGCCTGGAATGCGCCAATCGGCAAGCCGAACTGTTTGCGTGTTTTCAGATACACGAGCGTGGCCTCGTTGGCGTATTTCATCGCGCCCACCGCTTCCGCGCACAGCAGCGTGGCGCCATAGTCGGCGGCGGCGTCCAGAATGTCCCAGCCGGCGCCCAGCTTGCCCAACAGCGCCGAGGCCGGCACGGCGACGTTGCTAAAGCTGACCGTGGCGGCGCGCTGGCCGTCAATAGTGCGGTAGTCGCGCACCGTCACGCCCGGCGTGTCGGCCGCCACCACGAACAAGGAGATGCCGTTGCAGTCGCGCTGGCCGCCGCTGCTGCGGGTCGAGACGATGAAGGCGCCGGCCTGGGCGCCATGAATCACCACGGTTTTGCTGCCGTCGATCAGATAGCCTTCACCGTTGATGCTGGCCAGCGTCTTGATCGCTGCCAGCTCATGGCGCGCATGTTTCTCACCGAGCGCGCAAGCGAGCTTCAGTTCGCCGCTGGCGACCTGCTCCAGCAAGCCTTCGTGGCCGCCGGCCAGTTTCAGGAATTGCGCCCCCAGTACGGTGGCAAAATACGGTTCGACCACCAGTCCGCGCCCCAGTTCCTGCATCACCAGCAGCATGTCGACGGCATTGCCGTCGAAGCCACCCTGCGCTTCCGGTACCGGCAAGGCCGTCATGCCGAGTTCGACCAGCGTCGCCCATGCCACGTCGGAGACGCCCGAGGCCGAATGGATGATGCGATGCCGCACGTCGAAGCCATAATCCTTGTCGACCCAGCGGCGCAAGGCGTCGGCAAACTGCTGCTGCTCTTCTTTGAAATTAAAATCCATCGCCGTGTCCCCTTACAGTCCCAGTATCATCTGGGTAATGATGTTTTTCTGAATCTCGTTCGAGCCGCCGTAGATCGACGTCTTGCGGAAATTGAAGTAGTAGCCGGCCAGTGGCGCCGCCGCATCGTCGCCCGTCACGGCGTGCTCGGCCGAGCCTTCCAGATAGGCGGTGTCAAACGGCAGCGCGTCCGGCCCCAGCGCCTCGACCATCAGTTCGGTCAGAATCTGCTGGATTTCCGAGCCGCGCACTTTCAGCAGCGACGCTTCCGGCCCCGGCGTGTGCGCATCCTTGGTGATCACCCGTAGCACCGTCGCTTCCAGTGCCATCAATTCGATTTCCAGTTGGGCCACTTTGGCGGCGAACAGCGGATCTTGCAGCAACGGCTTGCCATGCTTGAAGTGTTCGCTGGCGATTTTCTTCAGGAACAGCAGCTCACGCTTCGAGCGTCCCACGGCGGCAATGCCGGTGCGCTCATGGCCGAGCAGGTATTTGGCGTAAGTCCAGCCCTTGTTTTCCTGACCGATCAGGTTCTGCACCGGCACTTTGACATTGTCAAAGAATACTTCGTTGACTTCGTGGTCTTCGTCCAGCATGTAGATCGGCCGTACCGTGATGCCGGGCGTCTTCATGTCGATCAGCAGGAAGGAAATGCCTTCCTGCTTGCGCACGCTGGGGTCGGTACGCACCAGACAGAAGATCATGTCGGCGTGCTGGCCCAGCGTGGTCCAAGTCTTCTGGCCGTTGACTAGGTAATAGTCGCCAACCCGTTCAGCACTGGTCTTCAACGATGCCAGATCCGAGCCCGCACCCGGTTCCGAATAGCCCTGGCACCACCAGTCCTCGCAGGACAGGATGCGTGGCAGGTAATAGGCTTTTTGCGCGTCGTTGCCGAAGGCCATGATGACGGGCGCCACCATGTTGACGCCGAACGGCAGGATAGGCGGCGTGCCGGCGATCGCGCACTCTTCTTCCCAGATGTGGCGCTGGGTCGCATTCCAGCCCGGACCACCGTAGGCCACCGGCCACGCTGGCGCCACCCAGCCCTGACGGGCCACGATCTGGTGCCAGCGCACGTAGTCATCCTTTTGCAGGCGCAGGTGTTTGCGCACTTTCTGCTGCAGGTCCTGCGGCAGATTGGCGTCGAGGAAGGCACGTACCGTGTCGCGGAAGGCCAGATCTTCAGCCGTATAGTTCAAATCCATGCTGTCTCCTTATTATGCGGCGCTAAAAAAGCACGACCGTTCAAAATAAATTGTACCTCATAAACATGCCCACTTACGGCATTTTTCTTGCTGCGCCCTACTCCACGGTAATGGCCAGGTCGCGTTCCTTGCTGGCGGCATTGCCCGCATAGTCCTCGGCCAGGATACGCAGCGTGTAATTCCCGGGCGCCAGATCGGTAACATTCCAGCCGCCCGGCGTGACGCGCCCCTGCCGCACGCTGGTGTTCAGCAGATAGGCGAACCGGGTATTGGCGCTGCCGTAGACGGTGATGCCGCTGTTCTCAGCATACGCGCGTTTCACGGCATCGCGGTTGCGCGGCAGACGGTCATATTGCTGTGTAATGAGGGCATCCTTGCCTGCGATGGCTTGCCCCTCGCCATCGAGTAACTGGTAGCCCAGCTTGTACAGGCCCAAGCGCCGCGCCGCCTTGTTGCCTTCGATCTGGTCATAGGCATCGACCACGATCTGCAGTTCGCCCGCCAGACGTGGCACCAGCAGCCGGGTGCCACGCTTGTCTTTCAGCGTGCGGCCCTTGGCATCGAGCAGCGTAATGCTTTGGATCGTCGGTGCCAGCGTATCTTCCAGATCGATGAACGGCAGGCTCAGTGGATTGAGCGCGTCGCCGTTGGGACGGTAATCGAGGTGCACATGGGCCATGCGGTTGACACTGCCCAGCACGTCGCCCTGCAGGAAACGGGTGCCGCGCTTGACGCGCACGCGCAGCGGTTTGCCCTTGTCGTCGTTGATCAGTACGAAGCGTGGGTCGAGCGCCTTGTCATCCGCGCCGCGCCCCACTTTCATGTGGATATAGTGCATGCCTTCCAGCGCCATGCCTTCACCCAGTTCACCGACGCTCCAGGCCGCCAAAGGATCGCTAACCTTGGCTGGCAGCACGGCCAGCACTGGCGCACCGACGGCCGCCTGCACGTCAAGGCCAGCATGGAAATGGTCACGGCTGTCGCCCTCGTAATTGCCGCGCACTTCGCCCAGCAGGCCCACCACTTCATGCACCTTGTCCTGCGGCTTGACCGGCCACAGCATGGTGGCACCATGCGATGGCAGCGGCGCCACCAGCTCGGCCGGTGCCGGCTGGCCCGCTACCGGCGGCGCGATGCGGTGGAGTCGGAAGGTGCCGGCATCGCTGACGTACAGCGCGCCATCCGGCCCCAGCGCCAGGCCGCGCGGCGCGTACAGGCGCACGCCGCCGTCCGGCCCGAAGCCGGGCTGCGGTGGGTGGTCGACATCGACCAGCGGCAGCACTTGTCCGGCCGGCGTGATCTGGGCGATACGGCCATGGGCGCCGCTGGCGACGTACAGGTAGTTGTCATGGCTGACGGCCAGCGCGACCGGACGCCGCAGCAAGGCATTCCGGTCCTTCTCATCGGTGACACGCGCCACGGTGCTAACCTGACCATCTTTGCCCAGCTTGCGTACCGCATGATTGCCGGTGTCGGCAATGTACAGGTCACCGTTGGCTGCCAGCGCCAGCGCGGCCGGGGTATCGAAGCGCGCTTGAGCGGCCGGGCCATCGACATTGCCGGCCTGCTCGCCGCCGGCAATGGTGCTGACGGCGCCATCGGGCGCGATGCGGCGGATCCGGTCGTTATACGTGTCGGCCACGTAAATGGTGCCATCCTCGGCCACGGCCACGCCGAGCGGGCCATTGAATTGCGCTGCCGGTCCGCGGCCATCGCGGAAGCCGGCCAGGCCGTCGCCGGCCCAGGTCGTCACGTCGCCGGCCGGCGTGATGCGCCGGATCGCGTTATTGCCGGTGTCGGCCAGATACAGATTGCCCTTGCGGTCGCGTGCAATGCCGGATGGCGTATGGAACGCGGCCAGCTTGCCATTCCCTTCCGCATAGCCTTCGATGCCGCCAGCCAGCGTGGTGCTCAGGCCGCTGCTGTCGATCTTGCGGATGGCGTTGCCATCACCGCCATCGGCCACATACAGATTGCCGTCGCCATCCACCACGATACCGTACGGATCGGCAAAGCGGGCCCGCGCCCCCTTGTTATTGATGCTGCCGGACAGGCCGTCACCGGCCACCAGACTGACCCGTGCACTCCAGCCCGGCTTGGTCGGGGGCGGCGCGAGATTGCCGGCCTCGGCCGATTCGCCGGCAGGACCGGGACGAGTCAGCAGAAAGGCGACACCACCGCCGACGGCGGCCCCGAACAGGGCCAGGCCCGCGAAAGCTAATTTGATCTGGGTCGACGTCATGCGATTCCGGCTGTTGACTAAAAGAAAAAACAGCTTAACCGAATTGCAGTGCAAAAAAAAGCCCGCTACGGGAGCGGGCTAAATCTATTTCCTTGGAGGAGAATAGAGGAGACAGGTGAATGATGCTGCATCGCGGCATATTTTGCCAATTTATAGTTGTGATGAGGGTTATAGGTTTTATCAATAACGCCTTTATTTGCTGACGTCGGCCGCGTACGGCAACACCCGTGACGCCATGCGGGTATCGGTCTTCAGCAGGCTGACCTCATCGGCCAGAATGTGTACCGCTTCATTCAGCAGCACGTCCTTGGCCGCTTTCGCCGCCTTTTCCGCGTCCAGCTCGGCCGTCAGTGCGCGCTCATCGGCCTGCAGGCCGTCGTCGGTGCGCAGCGCGCCCTTCACCGCTGCCACTTTCGGGGTCGGCACCGGCTTGCCATTCGCGGGTTTGGCAGAGATTGCCTTGTTCAGCGCATCTTTCGGATCCGGCACCAGCACCGGTTCGTCGCCGCCCGGCGTGGCGCCGGCCACCAGCCGCGCTTCACGCAGCTTGGTGCGGGCTTCCTGCGCATCGCGTTCCTTGCGGCGCGCCGCTTCGTTCAGCGAGATCAGGTTGTCCTTGCGCTGCTTCTTGACCAGCGCGATGTCTTCCAGCAGATACTGGAAGTCCTTGTCCTTGGCCACCCGCGCATCATGTTTCTTGTCCAGCAGCGGCACGATTTCCTTCAGTTCGCCGGCAGGAATGTAGGTCGCAGGCTTGATCATGGTCCATGGCAGCGCGTTGTCATAGCTGGACTCGCCGAAACTGTCGGAATCGGACATGGTCGGCAGCTTGATGTCCGGCGTCACGCCACGCAACTGGGTGGTGCCGCCATTGATGCGGAAGAATTGCGCAATCGTCATCTTCAGCTCACCATACTTGACCTTGTCACCCTGCGCAAAGCGGTCCAGGTTGACCAGCGTTTGCACCGTGCCCTTGCCGAAGCTGGGCTCTCCAATGTTCAGGCCACGGCCATAATCCTGGATCGCGGCGGCGAAGATCTCCGACGCCGACGCCGAGCCACGATTGATCAGCACGCCCACCGGGCCATCCCAGGCCAGACCGGCATTGGTATCGCTTTCGATCTCGATCTTGCCCTCGGCATTGCGCTGCTGCACCACCGGGCCCTTGTCGATGAACAGGCCAGTCAGTTCGACTGCCTCGTTCAGCGAGCCGCCGCCGTTGTTGCGCAAATCGATCAGCACATTGTCGACCTTGTCCTTTTTCAGCTCGCCGAGCAGGCGCGCCACGTCCCGGGTCGCGCTCTTGAAGTCACGGTCGCCCTTGCGCCGCGCCTCAAAATCCTGATAGAAGGTCGGCAGCGAGATGACGCCGATGCGGCGCTTGGCCGTGCCATCCTTGACCTCCAAAATCGATTTCTTGGCGGCCTGTTCTTCCATGCTGATTTTCTTGCGCACCAGGGCCACGACGATATGCTTGCCGTCCGGGCCGGCATCGGCCGGCAGCACGTCCAGCCGCACGGTCG
>JBGSBQ010000229.1:0-6058 GCA_041730475.1 Sphingomonadaceae bacterium | reverse complement strand
GATGCCTGCAACTGGTGCGGCAGCGACAGCGTTGTTACGGATCGGACGGTCATTCATGGCCGCACGGTCAACACGGACGCCGTAGTTGAAGGTCAGGCGTGGGCTGAACGACCAGGTGTCTTGCACGAAGCCACCGTAGTTTTTCAGGGCGAAGCGCGACACTGCATCATCCAGCGTCAGGCCAGGCGCTGCCACTTGCACCGTGTAGTTGCTTGGACGACCGCGCGTGAAGTTTTCCAGCACAGCAGCTTCGTACTGGGCGTTGCTCGCTTTCGAGCAATCGAAGGTGGTGCTGCCAGTTGGCAGGAAGGCGTAGTTGATGTTGTTGATACAGTTGAAGGTGTAGTTACCGTACACGTTCTGCAGGAAGGCGTTGTACACCTCGTTCTTGCTGTAATCGCCACCGAACTTGATCTCGTGATCACCGGTCGACCAGTTGGCGCCCAGGTAGGCGTCTTTGGTCTTGGTGCCCAGCACGTTTTTCTGACGGCTGTTGTCGGTACCGAAGTTGATGAAGCGGTTACCGGTCGAGACAGTCGACGGGGTGCCGGCTGGCAGCGCGCCCGAGAACTGCAGGCCAATCAGTGGCAGCTGCGAATTCAGCTTCGGCACCGAATCATAGTCACGCGAGGACAGTTTGAATTCGGTCGAGAAGTTCGGGGTCCAGTCCGACAGGATCTGACCGACTTTGGTCTCGATCGCCTTGCCCTGCTGGTACCACTCGGAGTTCAGCGAAATACCGGTGGCGGACAGGCCGGTGAAGAACGGCTCGCTCTGCTCGGTCTTCGAGTAGCGGAACATGGCGCGGTGGTTCTCGTTGATGTTCCAGTCGAACTTGACCAGTTTGTCGGTCACGTTCAGGGCCAGGCCAGCTGGCACTTCCGAGGTACCGATGTCGACGCCGTATTTGTTCTTCGCGATCGACTGTGCCGAGGCGATTGCCGATGGCGTGACGCCGACGTTGGTCAGCGAGCTGCCCAGTGGGCCGAAGGCTGGCGCAGTGCGGGTCGATTCCAGTTTTTCCCAGCCAGCGAACAGGAACAGCTTGTCCTTGATCAGCGGCAGGCCGATGGTGCCGCCCTTGGTGGTTTCCTTGAACGGGGCCGGAGCAGCGTAGGTGTCGGTCGACGCGTTGTAGCGGTCGCCGGCCATGCTGTCGTTACGGAACACGTAGTAAACGCTGCCCTTGACGGTGTTGGTACCGGACTTGGTGACGGCGTTGATGTTGCCGCCGGTGTAGCCCTTCTGGGTCACGTCATAGTTGGCGACGTTGACCTGCACCGACTGGATCGCTTCGATCGAGATCGGCTGCTTGGCGGTCGGGCTGCCGTTCGCTTCCAGGCCGAAGGTGTCATTCACGGCTACGCCGTCAATGGTCAGCGAGTTGTAGCGCGAGTTCTGGCCAGCCACGGACATTTCGCCGCGTTCTTTGTCAGTCTGCGATACACGTGGGTCAGCACGGGCGTAGTCTTGCAGGTTACGGTTGATCGAACCTTGCGCTTGCAGCTGGGTGGCGTTGATGCTGGTGCCGGCGCCCATGCTGGACTTGGAGAAGATTTCCGAACGGCCGCCTGCGGTACCGGCGATGGTCACGGTCTGCATGGCGGGGGCGCCCAGGGTAGCATCCACGTTGGCGGTTTCCGCCAGATTGATGTAGACGCCATCGCGCTTCTCGGTCACGCCATCCTTGGTGATGGTGATGACATACGGACCGCCTGCGCGCAGGCCGCGCTGAACATAACGACCTTCCGCGTCGGTGATGACGTTGGTGGCCGAACCCGATTCAGCGTGCACGATGGTGACGACTGCGCCTGCAGCCGGCTTGCCATCGGTAGCGGAGACCCGGCCGCCGATCGCCGAGGTCGTGTTCTGTGCGAAGGACGGTGCTGCCGCAAGCGCGATAGACAGGCTAAGCGCGATCTGCGTCAGCCGGAGCCGTTTGTGATTGATCATTGTGTAACCCCAAAAAAGACTAATAGTTATTGGAACCCTTGCTGGTGGCAGGTATTCCCTCTTATTACTGTGCTGCAACTGGTCGACTGCCGGAACGGCCCGCGTGCCACCGCCGGGAAGCAACGCGTGAGTGTATCGGTTCAATATTTCAGGACTGTGACGCCTGTGAGAAAAGCAATAATCTTGCTTTTTTGGATCATTTCAACCCACTATGCATCAACAGAAAAAGCATGACAAATACGATTTATCTTCAAAATTTATACGATAAACATATAAATCGAGCGCTCTGACGCAAGAAATATTTACACTAAGAGTATCCCGGCATTTTTGAACGCAAGATTATAAGTGAGCCACTGTTGCGTGAAATTATTTCATTAAGAAAATAACGCAAAGCTAGAGGATGACTACCAATTTTTGTCGTGTGGAGGCCACACTACAGCATGGAATGGCGATTGTGACAACGGCGAAAAACCGTCAGGCGGGAGTCAGAATTTTGTAACAAAGGGCAGCGACTGTCTGTTCCTGACCACAAAACAGGCAGCCGCCGCACCGGATCAGCGCTTGGCGCGCTGGCTGGCCGCCGCGATGGCGGCCTCAAATTGCACGAACTTGGCGTCCAATGCCTTCAGCAGGCGTTGTTTATCTGCATCGGCGAGGAAGGCAAAGCGGATGCTGTCATATGACAATTTCTTTACTTCGGCGTAATCGGGCTGGTAGCGGCTGGCATACAGCACGTATTCACCCGACAGATTATTACGCGACACGCCAGCATCGTCGGTGGCCAGCACGAACGGCACGCCATACTTGCGGTACAGCGTGACCGGATGGGCCGCCCCCTTGATGCCGAGGATGAAGTCATTGCTGCTCAGGTTGACCTCGACCGGTATCTGCTGGTCATGCATTTTTTTCATGATGTCCAACGCATGGCTTTCATGCGCGATGTCCATGCCATGGCCGATGCGGCTGGCGCCGGCGATCTCGATGGCGTCGCGGATATGGAAGGTCAGGCCCTCGGGCGGCACCATGCCCAGCGCCAGCTCACCGGCGTGCAGCGCCAGCTTCACGTTGGGATACTTAGCCTTCAGATACTTAAACATCTGCATATGCATGCGGTAGTCACGCATCGCCACATGCACGCTCTCCTGCCCGACGATGTTGACGCCAACGATCTGCGGCGAGGCGCTGGCCAGCTTGAAGCCGGCCACCAGCTGCGCAAACACCTGCGACGGCGACAGGAAGCGCAGCGCGAACGGCTGGTAACGCATGGTGAACTGGGCATCGTCGATGCCGGCGCTGCTGGTCTTGACGTTGTCCAGATAGGACGCGATCCAGCCATTGAAGGCCGGGTCGCGCTCCAGCTGGGTGCTCCAGCCGGCCAGCATGGCGTCGCTGACGCCAGCGGCCAGCGCCTGCTGGTCGAACGTTGCATCCTGAGCGATCGGCGCGATTTCGTAAATGGTCTCGATATAGCTGAGATTTTCCTGGATCGCGCGCTGTTTCAGGCGCTGCAAGCCATCGACGGCATTGGTCGACGCCACCGGGTTGAAATAGGCAAAGGTATCGAAAAACTGGCGGTCCGGCGGCGACTGCAGGCCGCTGTGGTTGTAGAAATCCTTGTCCGACCAGCGCTGCAGCAGATTGGCCAGCACGGTATTATTATTCAGCACATCGACGCCGCTCAGGCAGCTGCGCTCGGCCAGCGGCTTGGCCAGCTCGGCAGCCACGGTGGCTGGCACCGTTTCGATCATATAGCTGTTCTTGTTGATGCAATAATGCTGCTGGTCGACCCATTCCAGATACTGCTCGGCGTAGATGGCGCCCGAATAATGGTGGTGCAGGTCGCCGCCCTTGGGCATCATGGTAAAGAACAGCGTCAGCTCGGCCAGCTTGGGCTGGCTGCCAGCCAGCAGCGTGGCGAAGTGGCGCTTGGTGATTTCTTCATTGCTGGCACCCTGGGCCAGGTTGACCGTCCCGGCGAGGGCGGCGGCAACGGCGATCAGCTTCAGTGGTTGGTACATGGGACTCCAGTCAAAAACAGGGAAAAAGAAAATCGGGGACAGAACCCAGTGCAGTTAAGTCAAGGCGCAGATCGGCTGGCAAACCCCACCGAGGCAAAGCCGGGGTCAGACCCGCTGGTTCTGACCCCAGATCTCGTCTTGGGGTGCAAGCGTACGCTACGGCACCTTAACGTAACGGCATCAGGGACAGCCCCCTATTTTCTGCAGGCAGCCGGCGCTGTAGGTGGCGGCGACGGCGCGGTCGTCGCCCAGCAGCGCCAGCGCAAACAGTAACTCTTCAAGGCTCTCGCAGCGTGCGCTACGGCGCTGCAGCAGCGGCGTCGCCTGCGGATCGAGCACGATGAAATCGGCTTCGGCGCCGGGCACAAAATTGCCGATCACGCCCTCCAGCTGCATGCTGCGCGCCGCGCCCAGCGTGGCCAGGTAGAACATGCGCAGGGCCGGCAGGTAGCTGCCGCCCAAGCGCGCTACTTTATAGGCTTCATTCATCGTTTGCAACATCGAGAACGAGCTGCCGCCGCCCACGTCGGTCGCCAGCGACAGCAGCATGCCGGCCGCGTCGGCGCCGGGAAAATCGAACAGACCGCTACCGAGGAACAGATTGGACGTGGGACAGATTGCGGCGGCGGCGCCGCTGGCAGCCATGCGCTGCCGGTCGCGCTCGTTGAGCCAGATGCAATGGCCGTACATGCTGCGCGGGCGCAGCATGCCATAGCCGTCGTACACGTCGAGATAGCTGCGCGCATGTGGGAACAGCTCGCGTACCCAGGCGCATTCGGCCTCATTTTCCGACACATGGGTCTGGATATACGTGTCCGGATAGGCGCGCGCCAGCTCGCCCGCCAGCAGCAGCTGGGCATCGCTCGAGGTCGGCGCGAAGCGCGGTGTGATCGCGTACAGCGCCCGCCCTTGCCCATGCCAGCGCTGGATCAGCGCCTCACTGTCGCGCGCGCCACTGTCAGCCGTATCACGCAGGAACTCCGGACAGTTGCGGTCCATCAGCACCTTGCCCGCCACCATGCGCAGGTTGCGGCGCGCGGCGGCGGCGAAGAAGGCGTCCACCGACTCCGGGTGCACGCTGCAATACACCATGGCCGTGGTGGTGCCGTTGCGCAGCAGTTCGTCGAGAAAGAACTCGGCCACGGCACGAGCATGGAGCGGATCGCTGAACTGGCGCTCGGTCGGGAAAGTGTAGGTCTCCAGCCAGGGCAACAGACCCGGCGCCGGCGAGGCAATCATGTCGGTCTGCGGATAGTGCACATGGGTGTCGATGAAGCCGGGCAATATCAACCTGCCGGAATAATCGTGCACCGTGGTGCCGGGCGGCAGCGTTGGGTGCAGCGCGGCGTAGTCGCCGGCCGCCTGCACCCGGCCCTGATCAACAATCAGCAAGCCATCTTCATGCCAGCCGTAGGCCTGTGCATGGAAGGCCGGATCAGCGTGAAAGTGCAGCAGGCTGGCGCGGTAGGCTTGCATGGTCGACCTCCTCAGGGCGGGCTCAGCCCGCGTATGGATGAACCTTATGCCAGTGTTCGGCGATATCGATGCGGCGCGTAATCCAGACCTGATCGTGCTGCTGCACGTAGTCGAGGAAGCGGGCCAGCGCGGCGGCGCGCGCCGGACGCCCGACCAGCCGGCAATGCAGGCCGATCGACAGCATCTTCGGCTGGTTCAGGCCGTTCGGATCACCTTCTGCATACAGCACGTCGAACGCATCTTTCAGGTAATCGAAGAACTGGGTGCCGGAATTGAAGCCCTGCGCGGCGGCGAAGCGCATGTCGTTGGTGTCCAGCGTGTACGGCACGATCAGCTGGGGCGCGCTGGCGGCCTGACCGTTGGCGTCGGTGTAGGCGACCTGTTTCCAGAACGGCAGGTCGTCGCCGTAGTAGTCGCTGTCGTAGACGTAGCCGCCGTGGTCGGCGACGAGGCGCTTGGTGTTCGGGCTGTCGCGGCCGGTGTACCAGCCCTGCGGCGCGCTGCCGGTCAGTTCGCGGATGATCCGCACCGCTTCGTTCATGTGGGCGCGCTCGGTGGCCTCGTCCATGTTTTGATAGGTGATCCAGCGCAGGCCGTGGCAGGCGATTTCG
>JBGSBQ010000228.1:0-6108 GCA_041730475.1 Sphingomonadaceae bacterium | reverse complement strand
TCACGGCCAGCAGGAAGTCGGTATGCGCTTCCGGCAGGTAGTGCAGTTTTTCGACGCTGCCGCCGAGGCCAACGCCAAAAATTTCTCCGCGTCCGAAAGCGATCAGTGAGTGGGTCAGCTGGTAAGCCTTGTTCAGTGCATTGTCTTCCTGCCACGGATCGAGGTAGGCGAAATAACGCTCACGGCGGAACTTGGACAGCGCGATGATGGAAATGAAGATCGTCACCAGCATGGCGCCGATACCGCCGAACCAGACCGCGTTGATCCCACCCAGGAACAGGATGCCCATGGTGATGCAGACGATCACGCCAAAGGCGCCCAGGTCCGGCTCCAGCAGCAGCAACAGGCCGACGAAACCGACCGCCGCCGCCATCGGCAGGAAGCCCTTGGTCAGCTTGTGCATGTATTCCTGCTTGCGCACCGTGTAGTCGGCGGCGTACAGCACGGCCACCACTTTCATCAGCTCGGACGGCTGCAGGTTGATCACCTTCAGCGACAGCCAGCGGCGGCCACCGTTGACCACCACGCCAAGGCCGGGAATCAGCACCATCACCAGCAGCACCAGCGTGCCGATGAACAGATAAGGCGCGGCTTTCTGCAGGTCGGCGATACGAACGCGGAACACCAGCAGCCCCGCCACCAGCGAGACCGCGATGAACATGGCCTGGCGCGACAGGAAGTAGGTATTCTGCCAGCGCGTGTAGTTGGCGAACTTGGGCGAATCGGGCAGCGAAATCGAGGCCGAGTACACCATCACCATCCCCAGCAACATCAGCAGCAGCGTGACCCAGACCAGCGGCTGGTCGTACTCCATCATCTTTGACTGCCGCGCGCGACTCTCCATCGGCGTGGATGCCGACGAGCCAGAGAAGCGGAAAGGCATCTGGAAGGCCATCAGATTTCCTGTCCGTGGTCGAGCGCGATGTCACGCACGGTGTCGATGAACACCTGGGCGCGATGCGCGTAGTTCTTGAACATGTCCATGCTGGCGCAGGCCGGCGACAGCAGCACTGCATCACCAGCTTGCGCCAGTTCGCAGGCGCGCTTGACGGCCAGCGGCAGGTCGGTACCGCAATCTTCCAGCGTGACGCCGGACGGCTCCAGTGCCTCGCGCAGTGCCGGCGCATCGCGGCCGATCAGCAGCACGGCACGCACGTAGCGCGACACCGGCTCGGCCAGCGGCGTGAAATCCTGGCCCTTACCATCGCCACCGGCGATCAGCACCAGACGCTGGTTTTCACCGGTAAAGCTCTTGCCCAGTCCAACCAGCGCCGCCACGGTTGCGCCCACGTTGGTGCCCTTGCTGTCGTCGTAGTATTCGATCTCGTTGATGGCGCCGATCAGTTCCACGCGGTGCGGCTGGCCGCGATATTCGCGCAGGCCGTGCAGCAGCGGCGCGAACGGCAGATCGATCGCACGGCACAACGCCAGCGCAGCCAGTGCGTTCGCAGCGTTGTGCAGGCCACGGATCTGCAGCGCGTCGGCTGGCATCAGGTTCTTGGCAAAGCACTCGGCTGGCGCCGGGGCCGGATCGTTTTTCTTGCGGCGCTTCTGCTCCACTTCTTCGCCCGGCACGGCGGTCGCCAGCCAGACCACGCCACGCTCGTTGTTCAGTCCCATGCAGTCGGCCAACTGCGGCCTATCGGTGCCGAAGCTGATGTTGACACCGACCGGATTGGCCATCTGCATCACCAGCGCGTCGTCGCGATTCAGCACGCGCACGGTGTCGGCGCCGAAGATACGCTGCTTGTCGGCGGCGTAGGCGGTCAGGTCGCCGTGCCAGTCCAGATGGTCCTGCGTGATATTCAGTACGGTGGCTGCATCGGCATTCAGGCTGAAGGTGGTGTGCAGCTGGAAGCTGGACAGCTCCAGCACCCAAACATCGGGCAACTGCGGCGGCTGCGTCTCGCTGTCCAGCACTTCGCGCAGTACATCGAGTGCGGCCGGGCTGATATTGCCCGCCACGCGCACACTCTGGCCGGCGCGTTCACACAGCAGGCCGGTCAGGCTGGTGACGGTGGTCTTGCCATTGGTGCCGGTGATGGCGATGACTTTCGGCGCATAGCCGCGTTCCTGCTTCAGCGCTTGCAGCGCCTGCGCGAACAGTTCGATCTCGCCCCACACTGGGACGCCGGCAGCGGCGGCGGCAGGAACGATGTCGGCCAGTTCGCGGTTCGGTGCCAGCCCGGGGCTGACGGCGACGAAGTCGATCCCGGCCAGCAGCGCGGCATCGAAGGAACCGGCGATAAATTCGACATCAGCTACCGCCTGCTGCAGCGCTGGCAGACGTTCCGGGGTGGCGCGGGTATCGGCCACGCGCACGCGCGCGCCACTGCGTGCCAGCCACAGTGCCATCGCCAGGCCGGATTCTCCCAGCCCCAGTACCAGTGCGTTTTTGCCGTCGTAAATCATCAGCGCAGTTTCAAGGTAGACAGTCCAACCAGCACCAGCATCATCGTGATAATCCAGAAGCGCACGACGACCTGGGTCTCTTTCCAGCCCTTTTGTTCAAAGTGGTGGTGCAATGGCGCCATCAGGAACACGCGACGGCCAACGCCATAACGCTTCTTGGTGATCTTGAACCAGCCCACCTGAATAATCACCGACACGGTTTCGGCCACGAAGATGCCGCCCATGATGAACAACACGATTTCCTGACGCACGATGACGGCGATGGTGCCCAGCGCGCCGCCCAGCGCCAGCGCGCCCACGTCACCCATGAACACTTGTGCCGGATGGGTGTTAAACCACAGGAAGGCCAGTCCCGCGCCAGCCAGCGCGCCGCAGAAGATAATCAGTTCGCCGGCGCCCGGAATGTGCGGAATGAACAGGTAGCGCGAATAGGTGGCGCTACCGGTCAGGTAAGCAAACAGGCCCAGTGCCGCACCCACCAGAATGGTCGGCATGATGGCCAGACCATCAAGGCCGTCGGTAAAGTTGACCGCATTGCTGGTGCCGACGATGACGCAGTAGGTCAGCGCGATGAAGCCCCACACGCCCAGCGGATAGCTGACGGTCTTGAAGAACGGGACGATCAAGTCGGCCTTCGGCGGCAGGTCCATTTCGAAACCGGATTGCACCCAGGCGAAGAACAGCTCGAATACCTTGCCGGCATTCGGTGCCGACACCGAGAACGCCAGATACAGCGCGGCGCCGATACCGAGCAGCGACTGCCAGAAGTATTTTTCGGCCGAGCGCATGCCTTCCGGGTCCTGACGCACCACCTTACGGTAGTCGTCCACCCAGCCGACCGCGCCGAAGCCCAGCGTGATCACCAGCACAGGCCAGATCAGGCGGTTCGACAGGTCGCACCACAGCAGCGTCGAGACGCCGATCGCGATCAGCAGCAGCACGCCGCCCATGGTCGGGGTACCGTGCTTTTTCAGGTGGGTCTGCGGACCGTCGGTACGCACGGCCTGGCCGTACTTCATGGCGGTCAGCTTGCGGATCACGGCCGGACCGGCGATCAGGCCGATCGCCAGCGCCGTGATGGTAGCGAATACGGCACGGAAGGTGATGAAGTTAAAGACCCGCAGAGGGCCGAGGTCTTGCTGAAAATATTGTGCGAGCCAAAGCAGCATGATTAGTGACTTTCCTTGTTAGCTTGTTGCGATCCAATCAAATGCTGCACGACCCGCTCCATTTTCATGAAACGGGAGCCCTTGATTAATACGGTTGCATTCGGCGTGATGGCTGCGTCCACGGCAGCCAGCAAAGCGTCGAACTGTTCAAAATGGCGGATGGCGGCACCTTGCATGTGCGCGGCCAGCTCGCCCGTTACCAGCACCTGTTCGATGCCTTTCGTTTGCGCATACGCGCCTAACTCCTGATGGAACTGCGCGCCCAGGCTGCCGACTTCGCCCATGACGCCCAGCACCAGCACGCGCGGAGCAGCGGCTTTGGACAGCACGTCGATAGCGGCCCGCACCGAGTCCGGGTTCGCGTTGTAGGTGTCGTCGATCAGCACCGCGCCATTGGCGGCGGCCTTCTTCTGCAGGCGGCCACTGACCGGTGCAAAGGTGTCGAGTCCCAGCTTGATGGCTTCCGGCGTAATGCCGGCAGCGTAGGTACAGGCAACGGCGGCCAGCGCGTTGCGCACATTGTGCTCACCGGCGGCCTGCAGGTTAACGAAGAACTGCAGCGGTGCAGTATCCTGCGCCTGCGGATCACGCACGGTCACGAACATCTGGCTATCGAAATCGCCAGCGCGGAAGGTGCAGCTGACTTCTGCTTCCTTGGTCAGGCCGAAGCGCAGCGTGCGGCGCGCACCGGCCAGTGCTTGCCACACCGGGGTGAACTCGTCGCCATGCGGGAACACTGCCACGCCGTCGGCATCCAGCCCGGCCAGCACGGCGCCGTTTTCACGCGCCACGGCTTCCACCGTGTGCATGAATTCCTGATGCTCGCGCTGGGCATTGTTGACCATCGCGATGGTCGGCTGGGCGATCGCGCTCAGGCGGCCGATTTCGCCGGGATGGTTCATGCCCATCTCGATCACGGCCGACTGGTGCTGCGCGACTAGGCGGAACAGCGTCAGCGGCACGCCGATTTCATTATTCAGGTTGCCGCGCGTGGCCAGCCGGCCGTCGTCACCATGGGCGGCGGCCAGAATGGCTGCGATCATTTCCTTGACGGTAGTCTTGCCGTTGCTGCCAGTGACACCGATGACCGGCAGCGCGAACTGACGGCGCCACCAGTTGGCAATCTGGCCCAGCGCCACTAGCGTATCCGGCACCACGATGGCCGGCAGCTGCCAGCCCTCCGGCAAGCTTTCCACCACCACCGCCGCAGCGCCCTGCTGCGCTACTTGCGGCAGGAAGTTGTGGGCGTCGAACACCTCGCCACGCAGCGCGACGAACAATGCGCCGGCCGCCACGCTGCGGCTGTCGGTCGACACGGCGTCAAACGCCACATCGCCGTTCACCAGCGTGGCACCCGTGATGGCAGGCAGGATCTGTGCGAGCGTTGCGCGCATCAATTCGGCCTCATCATGGTCAGGCGTGCCGACAGCGCCAGTTGGGCGTGGTCGACGTCGGAGAACGGCAGCTTCTTGCCCTTGATCTCCTGATACGGTTCATGGCCTTTACCGGCCAGCAGGATTACGTCCGGCTTGGCCGCGTGCTTGATCGCGCACAGGATGGCGGCGGCGCGGTCGTCCTGCGTCTGCAATACCGATGACGGATGGTTGCGGTCCATGCCGGCTACGATCTGCTCGATGATCGAATGCGGATCTTCGCTGCGCGGATTGTCGCTGGTGACCAGCACGTGATCAGCCATCTGGGCGATCTTGCCCATCTGCGGACGCTTGCCCGGATCGCGGTCACCGCCGCAGCCGAACACGCACCACAACTGGCCGCCCCGGTCATACGCCACCGGACGCAATGCTGCCAGAGTTTTTTCCAGTGCATCTGGGGTGTGCGCATAGTCGATCACGACCATCGGCGCATCCTGACCACCAACCTGCTGCATGCGGCCGGGAGCCGGTTGCAGCGCTTCGATGGCGTCAATGGCGGCGCGCAGGCTGGCGCCCTTGGCCAGCAGTGCGCCCATCACACCCAGCGCGTTGCTGATGTTGAAGTGGCCCACCAGATGGGTCTTCACAACAGCCACGCCGAGAGCGCACTCCAGATGGAATTCGGTACCGGCACTGCGGCTGCTGCGGAACTGGCTGGCGCGCAGCATCAGTACCCCGGCGATGTCCGGCTGTTTGGCGGTGTCGTGCAGCGTGTAGCCGATGATCGGATACTGGCCATTCAGGCCCTTGCCGGCGGCGGCATTGGCCTGCAGGTAGCTGACCAGACGGGCGCCCATAGCGTCATCCAGATTGATGACGGCAGTCTTCAGGCCGGGCCAGTCGAACAGCTTGGTCTTGGCCTCTTCGTAGGCCTGCATGTCGCCGTGGAAGTCCAGATGGTCGCGGGTCAGGTTGGTGAACAGCGCGACATCGAAGTGCATGCCCGAGGTGCGGCCCTGTACCAGTCCGATCGACGATACTTCGATCGCCAGCGCGCGTGCGCCTTCGTTGCGGGCTGCCGCTGAGACGCTCGCGTTGATCGAGTCGCGCACCTGCTTGATCGCCGTGCAGGTCGCGGTGGGCTTGCGGTGCTT
>JBGSBQ010000227.1:0-6116 GCA_041730475.1 Sphingomonadaceae bacterium | reverse complement strand
AACTGAACACAATGTCGGTCGGGACATTGCAGTTCATTCCCAAGAGCTGGCACATGGACTTGAAATCCGTTAAAACCAATAGCTTACAGCACACGCCGGAGAAATCGATACCCAAAATTCCTGCACTGCCTAAGCGCTTCTAAAAATGAGCCAAATGACTCTAAAAAAGAGACATTTGTCTCCCTTCATGATACATTTCAGGCATGCTAGCCAACTTTCTTCTCGGCCCTCTGCGCACGCGCATCATGGCGGCCCTGCTTTTACACCCTGACAGCGCTTGGCATGTCAGAGAATTGGCGCGGCGAATTGATGCCCTGCCGGGTAGCACCAACCGCGAATTGGTAAAGCTCGCCGATGCCGGAATATTGTCAAGGCAACAGGTTGGAAATCAGGTGCATTATCGCGCCAACCGTGACTGCCCGATTTATACAGAGCTGGCCGGGATGCTGCGCAAAACGTCGGGCCTGACCACGGTGCTGGCACAAGCCCTGCAGCCTTTGGCAGGGCGAATACAATGCGCGCTGATATACGGTTCTGTAGCACGCGGGGAAGAGACCGCTCATTCCGACGTTGATATACTGGTGCTGGGCGATATCGGATTCGATGAGGTGATCGCGGCCTTGTATCCTGCGCAGGAAACCATACAACGTGACATCAATCCCGTGGTGTACCGCAGCGACGATTTTTTCACCCGACTCGCAGCAGGCAATACTTGGGCGAAAGACGTCGCAGAGAAAACCAAACTCTTTCTGATTGGGACTGAGCATGACTTTGCAAAACTTATTGAGAATCCAGAGCCTCACACAGTTCAAGGCTAGTCGTGAAGACATCCAGCGCCTGCTGACGGCGGCAGAGCGCAATCTGAGCGATGCCGCCGTCACGTCTATCAGTGACGAAAATCGGTCAAGGGCAGTGTCTGGATAGCGGTCTGATGGTGCCCAGGCTTGCAGGTCGACGGACGATAGCCTCGGGCCCAAAAACCAGCTATGGCGCATTGCAGCACGCACTTATAAGCCGCATCGAAACGATGGCTTAGATGCTAAAACCGTCGTGCTCTTAGTGCAGCAACACTGGTTGGCTCATCAGCGAGTCATAACTGCCTAAAAATTCATCAATTTCTGCCATCGTCGGTTCGTTGGAGATCAGTTCGTTGACGTCGCGCCGGAAACTTTGCGCCATCACCCCCGCGATGAAAATCTCGCGTTTGCCGCCTTTGTCGACGATTTCATAGCCGCCGAAACGCAGCGCTTCGAGCTCACGGTCGGCGCCGAATTCGACCACGCTGTATTGCTCGCTGTTATAGATGAGATTCATGGTGCTTCCTTTCACAAGGGGCAGAACGCGACCGGTCTGCCTACCACTAGGACGTGGGATTGTACCGCAGCGATTTCAAGGGCGGCACAGGTCAGGCTGCAATATCAGCTTGCAAGGAAAGCAAGTCACCGTACGGCGCCTCGGACAGCCATGTGCGCAGCTGTTCCAGATGGGTGGCGGTTGCCAGGCTGATATAGAGCCGCGCCGGCGACTGGCGCAGGATCCGGTTCAATGTTACGCGCAAAACCAGATTGCCGCTGCAGTGCAGGCAACCGGGCGCTATCCGGTGCACCTGGGCGCTTACACCGGGGCGGCTGGCCAGTTCGCCAGCGCCGTCGAGCAGCAGCGCCTCGCTACCATCGGACAAGCCTTCGAGGATCACGACGCTGGCTTCACCAGGCCGCAGCGCGGCGGCGATCGCCGCTTCGCGCACGCCGGGACGGGCGCCAGTGACCAGCACCAGCGGCACCGCTACCCGCATGGGCTCAGACGCCCTTCTTGGCCAGCTTGCCCGGTTCCACGCCCAGTTGCTTGAGCTTGCGGTACAAGTGGGTGCGTTCCAGGCCGGTCTTCTCAGCCACGCGGGTCATGCTGCCGCCTTCGCGGCCCAGATGGTGCTCGAAGTACATGCGCTCGAAGGCGTCGCGCGCGTAGCGCAGCGGCCGGTCGAACGACAGATTGAACATATGGCTGTCGTTGCCGACGATGGTGGCGCCGCCACGCACCGTGGCCATCGCTTGCGGCTGGCCTGCCGGGTTAAACGACGGCACCGCGCCATGGCCCTCATCGGTCGCTGCCGCTTGCGCCGGCCGTGCCGCCAGCGTCGGCGCGCGCACCGTTTCCTGGGCCCGGGTCAGGCCTTGCTGCACCGCTTTCAGCAGTTTTTGCAGGGCGATCGGCTTTTCCAGGAAGTTCAGCGCACCGATCCGCGTCGCTTCGACCGCGGTATCGATGGTGGCGTGACCCGACATCATGATGACCGGCATGGTCAGCAGGCCGTCGCGCTGCCATTCCTTGAGCAGCGTGACACCGGCCGTGTCCGGCATCCAGATATCGAGCAGCACCAGATCAGGCGCCCCGCCCGCACGGGCTTCGCGCGCCTGCTGCGCATTTTCGGCCAGCTGTATCGCATGTCCCTCATCGCTCAGGATTTCCGAGAGCAACTCGCGGATCCCCATTTCATCGTCCACTACCAGAATGTTTGCCATCTATCCCTGCCTTCCTCATTTCGCCGGAGTCACTCGACAATGATTTTATTAGTCGTTGAAAAACCTAGGTATTTTGCGTCGCCGGCGCTAACTTTAACAGCAAAATCAGCACTGACGCGCCACTTCTATCGACATGGTTCTGGATATCGATCCGTCCACCATGTTCGTCGATAATTTTTTTCACCATCGCCAGCCCCAGTCCGGTGCCGCGCGACTTCGAGGTCACATACGGTTCGAACGCGCGCGCCAGGATTTTCGGCGCAAAGCCGGGGCCGTTATCGCTGATCGCCAGCCGCACGGCAATCTGGGTCCGGCCGTCCGCGCCCTGATAATGAATGGCTTCGCTGATCACGTCAATGCGCGGGGCCTCATTTACCGGTGCTTGCTCGGCCATGGCGTCCTGCGAGTTCTGCAGCAGATTATGAATCACCTGCCGCAACTGGGTGGCATCGCCCATCACCAGCGGCAAATCAGGCTGCAGCACGGCATGGATGATGTCATCGCCATCGGCCGTCAGGTACAGGTGCAGGATCTCTTCGACCAGCGCATTCAGGTCCAGCGGCTGCAGCAGCGCCGGCGGCGTCTTCGCATAATCGCGGAAATCATCGACCATGCGCTTCATCGCCGCCACCTGATTGACGATGGTGGCCGTACCCTTGTTGACCAGTTCCATGTCGGCCGTGCCCAGCTTGCCATCGAGTTTCATCTGCAGGCGCTCGGCCGACAGCTGGATCGGCGTCAGCGGATTCTTGATCTCGTGCGCCAGCCGGCGCGCCACTTCGCCCCAGGCGATTGAACGCTGCGCCGAAATCACGTCAGAAATATCGTCAAACACCACCAGATAGCCATTGCCGCTCTCCAGCGGCAGGCGCGAGCCACGCGTCAGCAGCGTCAGCTCATTGTCCTCCGCGCTGCCGGGGCGGCGCGGTACTTCGATCTGACGCTGCCAGTGCAGGCGGTGCAGATTGCGCCCGGCCGCCGATTGCGCGCTCTGCGCCGAGAATGCGTTGACCACCGCATGACCAAACTCTTGCACGCCCTCGACTTCGACCAGTTGCTGGCCCAGCAGCGTGGCACCCGGCATTTGCAGGATGCGCTCGACCGAATCATTGCAGCTGACCAGACGGAACTCGGCATCCAGCACCATCACGCCGGCCGACATATTCGCCAACACCGATTCCAGGTGGGCCTTGGCGTTCTGCAGCGCCGCACGGTTCTTCTCGACCGCGCTGCGGGCGTCCGACAGCTGGCGCGTCATGGTGTTGAACGATTGCGTCAGCGTACCCAGCTCGTCCGAGGTGGCGACAATCGGTCGTGGCGACAGGTCGCCTTCGGCCACGGCGCGCGTACCTTCCGCCAGCAGCAGCAGCGGCTGCGCCAGGTCGCTGGCGATCAGGAAAGCACTGGCGATGGCGCCGAACACGGCCAGCAGCAAGGTCAGCGTCAGCGTCTCGATATACATCTTGCGCAAGCCGACCCGCGCCACATAGCGTTCCTTGTACTCGCTGTAGGCACTGCGGATCACTTCGGCATTGCTGGCAAGCTGCTCGGGCGCCAGCTGGATCAGTTGCAAAAAGCGGGGTGCCAGATGGGTGCCGTTCGGCTGCACCGGGTCGGGAATCGCCATCACCACCCGCAGGCGCAGGCTGTTGGCCGGATCAGCCGGGTTCAGCGGTGCGTTGATCATGTCGCTGCGCAGCTCGTTGCCGCCCTCCGGCGCCCCATACGAAGCTTCCGTCTTGGCCTTGTTCATCATCTCGCGGGTCGGCAGGTCGGCGCTCAGGTTGCGGCCCGGCTTGCCGCGCGCGCTGGCGATCAGGCCGCCCTCGGCATCGACGATGATGGCGTCCTGCATGCCGGGCTGGGTCTTGACCAGATTGGCCAGCAGGGCCGGCGTCATATTGTACGGTTGCTCGGCCAGCTGCTGCACGGTACGGCGCGCAGTGCCGTCCAGTTCGATCAGCGCCGTCTCCAGCCCGGCGCGGCTCAGGTTGATGCCCGACTCCAGCGCTTCTTCGACGTGCACATTGAACCAGGATTCGATCGAATTCGACACGAACTGCACCGACACCAGGAAGATCACCAGCCCCGGCAGTACGCCGATGGCGGCGAACAGCAGCACCAGCCGCGTCATCAGCTTGGAGCCGAACTTGCCGCTCTTGAAGCGCATATACAGCCGGAACAGCGACACCGCCACCAGAATCAGCAGCGCCACAGCGACGCCGGCATTCAGGCCCAGCAGCCAGGAATAATAGCGGTCGAAGAAGCCGGAATTGTCAGAGGCCGAAGCCAGCAGGAACAGCAGGATACTGATGATGGCGCCGCCGACGACCGCCAGATACCGCAGGGCTGTGCTCACTTACTCCGCCCTGTACTGGAAGGTTTTCTTGTCTGACGCCAGGCGCCATTCACTGTTGTTGAAGGCGTTCACCTGTATCGGTTTCGGCAGGTAGTTGCGGTCCATGCCCATGCGCAGCGTCACGTTATAGGTCTCACCGACCTTCAGCGCACCGCGCGGCGCCACCAGCCAGCGGCTGGGGCGGCGGATCAGGAACAGCGCATCTTCCAGCGTCGAAAAGCTCTGCCCGACGCTGCCGATGATGGACACGTGGTACTGGCGCGTGATGACGTTATAGAAAATGCGCGAGGTCTGGCGTGCCGTGATGGCTTTTTCATCCAGCCAGTACCAGCGCGGCCGGGTGAACTCAATTTCAGTGGTGAAGTACAGCTGGACCCCGCTCTGGATCGCATCTTCCAGGCCGTGGTTCAGTTCGAACGCATAGCTGGCCGACAGCCGATAGCCCTCTTCGGCCGCCTCGATGAAGGCACGCTTGATTTCAACGCCCTCGGCCGCCTGCGCCGCCTGCGGCAGCGCGCAGGCCAGGATCAGCAATAACTGACAGGCGAGAAAACGAAAAAATCGGGTTGTCACGTGGGTGCCGGTGCTCAGTAGGTGCGTCGAAAAACAGGCAAAACGCTTACGCATTTTTCTGGAACAGCGCGTAAAACAGTCCATCGTGGTCCTGCTCGACCCCACCGGCGGGCAGCAACTGGCCGGGCGCGTCCAGCCGCACTGCGTTGTTACGCACTGCGAAAGCGGCCGCCTGCGCCTCGGATTCTTGCGGCCACAAGGAACATGTCACGAACAGCAATTTACCATTGGGCCGCAGCATCTGCCAAAGATTGTCGAGAATTTTGGCCGAAAGTGTTGCAAGTTGGAGTGTGTCGCCCTTGCGTCGCAGCCAGCGGATATCCGGGTGGCGGCGCACGATGCCGGAGGCCGTACACGGCACGTCGGCCAGGATGCGGTCGAACTGGTGGCCGTCCCACCAGGCCGCCGATTGCGCGTCGGCCGCCTGCAACGTGGCCTTCAGTTGCAAACGGTCGAGGTTCTCGCCAACCCGCAGCAGACGCTTCGGATCAGCGTCCAGTGCCGTCACATCGGCATCGGCCAGTTCCAGAATGTGGCAGGTTTTGCCGCCCGGCGCGGCGCAGGCGTCCAGGACCCGGGCGCCGGACTTCAGGCCGGTGCCGATCAGCAGCGCTGCGGCCCTTTGCGCGGCCGCGTCCTGGACCGAGACATCGCCCTCGGCA
>JBGSBQ010000226.1:0-6121 GCA_041730475.1 Sphingomonadaceae bacterium | reverse complement strand
CTGACGTTGACGCGATAGCGGGCGTTTTTGATGATACCGCCATTCAGCATCGGCAGCTTGCCGGACACGCCAAGGCTCATCAGGAAGTAGCTGGGCACGCTGAGGTCATTGGTGTAGGTGGCATAGCGTTTGCCGACGTAGTCGCCGATCAGCTGGAACTCGGTGTTGGCGACGCTCAGCGTGGCGACGAATTTGTTCATCCATTCCGGGCTGCCGGGGATCGCCTTGCCGGCCGTCGGCACCAGCGCCGCGCCGTTGCTGTAGTTGTCCGAGTAGGTCGAGCGGTTGTACGACAGCGCGTCGTAGAACGAGAACATCCGGCCGAAGTGCAGCGTGCCGGACAGGTCGATACCATCGGTCTTGACGCTGCCGACGTTGGCCAGCACCGGATTGCCGCCGATGATGGAGGAGATCACCGGGGTTGGGCTGATTTGCAGCAGGCGGTCCTTGAAGTCGACATGGTAGACGCTGACCTGACCATCGAAGCCGGTGACGCCGCCCAGATCGAGCTGGCGGCTGCTGCGCAGACCCAGTTCATAGGTGACCGAGGTTTCCGGCTTGGCCGTAGCCTTGAACAGATCGAAGGCGGCCTGGCTGGCCAGACTCCATGGCGAAGCGCCGCCACCGCCGTAGGTGACGAACTGACGCATGTTTTTCTGCACGTTGACGAAGGCCTGGTCCTGCGCCGTGACATCCCAACGTGCGCCCAGTTGCGGCAGGAACCACTTCTTGGTGGTGATGTCGCCCACTGGCAGCGCCAGCGAGCCGCCGGCAATCGCGCCCTTGGCCGGCTGTACCGGGAACTGGCCCTCGGCAAACTGCAGCGACGATTTGAAGCCGGCCTGCAACGCCAGATCGGGACGCAAACGCCATTCATCCTGCAGGTGCAACTGGGCCACCTTGTTGGTGATTTCGCTGCCGTATTGAGTGATCAGCGGATTCGATGGACGGTCATACGGCGAGCTCGGATTGTTCACGTCGAGCGCATACCAGCGCCGGTAGGCCGACGAGCGGTTGTGTTCCAGCCACAGGCCGGCTTCCAGTTGGTGATCGCCGAACTGGCTGCGCACGGTCGACAGCAGGCCGCCGCGCTTGATGCTGTATTCGGTGGTGCGGGTGGCGTAGCCGGAGTTGCCAAACACCTGTTTCAGATTCTGGTTCGGGTAGTAGACCGCGAACAGTGCCGGCAGACCGGCCACGCCGATCGGACCGGCCACTACGCCGACGCCGTCGTCATGGTGGTAGTACAGCTGGTTCGACCAGACCGTGTCGGCGCCGAGGTTGGCATCGAACTTGGCGTAGGTCAGATAGTCGGTGCGCTGGGCGTCGCTGTAGTAGTTGCGGTAGTTGTTGCCTTCGGCGGCCGGGGTGGCACCGGTGGCCGACAGGTAGGCTTGCGCAGCCTGGAAATTCGGGTACAGGAAGGGGCGGGTATAGGGCTGGTATTTTTCGGTGGCCGAGTGCACGGTGCTGTCTTCGTTCGGTTCGATCTTGTCCGAGTAATTGAAGAACAGCGTCAGCTTGCCTGCGTCGCTGTGGTTGATGAATTTGGCGTTGACCTGATTGCCGCCCTGACGGCCCTGGAAGTCCCAGGCGCGCTGTTCATGGTGCACGGCCGACAGGTAGGCGCTGTTGCCATTGCCGAACTCGCCCGTATCGACCCGCACGAAGCTGCGCGAGGTGTTGTAGCTGCCCACGGTCTGTTGCAGCGCGATGTTGCGGTTCGCTTGCGGATCGCTGGAGAAGGTCTCGATGGTGCCACCGAGGTTGCTGGTCGAGGCGGTGGCCAGATCACCGGCACCGGCGGCCAGAATCACGCGGCCGACGTTTTCGCTGATCACGGCGCGTTGCGGCGACAGGCCGTTGTAGTTGCCGTATTGCTGGTCGCCGAGCGGTACGCCATCCATGGTGTAGCCCAGTTGCGGACCGCTGAAACCGTGGATGAACAGCGACAGATTTTGCTCGTTATTGCCCCATGGGTCGGCGGTCTGGAAGCTGACGCCGGGCAGGGTTTGCAAGGCCTTCAGCGGGTTGATGCCGGGCAGGATTTTCTGCATATCGCTCTTGCCCAGTTCGACGGACGAGCGGGTCTTGCGGCTGGCCACTTCGACCACGGCGCTGGGGCCGGCGACGGCGGCAGCCGCTTCGCTGGCCTGATCGGCGGCGGCCATGGTGGCGACGGCGGCGGCGACGTTCTCGGCCATTGCGGCCAGTGGTAAGCCCAGCGCGGCAGTAACGGCCAGGGTGCGGTACAGGAAGTGCTTGTTCATATTTGCCTTTAATGCCAGATTGTAGGAACTGCAATGGCCTGCATCATAGGTCGCGTTTATGACCTCCTAATGACCGCCTAATGACCGTCGTTGGACAGTGACGGGCCACGCCGTTACACTGGCTCGTCCATGCAATCAAGGAGGCACGATGGGGAAGATAGGAAAAGGTCTGGCGCTGGCGCTGCTGATGGCGCTGGCCGGTTGCTACACGGTCGATCAGGCGCGGCTGACGGCGTTTGTCGGTGATACGGTGCAGGCTGGCATGCCGCTGGAGCAGGCGCTGGTGCGCTTGCGGGCGGAGGAATTTTTATGCGATACGCGCAGCGCCGGGCCTATCGTCTGCGTGCGCATGCAGGGACGTCTGTTCCCGAATGCCTGTACCGAAAGAGTGGAGCTGGTGCGGGGCGCCGGCGGGCGCGTGGTGGGGCGGGTGGATGTGGCGCCGATCAAGTGCACGCGGGCCTGAGCCCGGCGTACACCTGAGCGTTACCGATGTGCTATCAGTGCTTGACGTCGCCGACCGGGATCAGCACTTCAACCGGTGCATCGCTGGCGAACAGCTGCGCACAGTCGACCGGATCATAGTCGTAGTGCTGGCCGCAGAAATCGCAGTTGACGCCGACATGGCCTAGTTCCGCCAGCACGCTTTCGACTTCGTCGCGGCCCAGCATCTTCAGCATATTCCCCACCTTTTCGCGGGTGCAGGTGCAGTGGAAGCTGGGGTGCAGCGGATCGAACACGCGGATCGTCTCTTCCCAGAACAGGCGCTGCATCAGCACGTCGATACCGGTGTCCAACAGCTCCTGCTCCTTCAGCGTGGAACCGAGGATGACGGCGCGGTTCCAGGTTTCCAATGCGTCGTCCTGGGTCAGCGCCTGCTCTTCGGCGGTGCCGCCGTTGTACGGCAGCTTTTGCAGCAGCAAGCCGCGCGAGACCTGGTCGTCGGCCGCCAGCCACAGCTTGGTGTCCAGCTGTTCCGAACGCAGCATGTAGTTTTCGATCACGGTCGCCACGTCATCGCCGTCCAGCGGTACGATGCCCTGATACGGCTGCTGGCCCGGCATCTTGTCGGCCGGATCGAGCGTGATGATGAAGCGGCCTTTGCCGTGCGCGTTCAGCAGCGCGGTCAGCTTGGTATCGTCGGCAATCTGCGCGTCCGGGTCGAGCTTGGCGGTGGCGCGCAGGCGCAGCTCGGCGTCGCACTCGACCACCAGCAGGCGCACCGGGCCGTCGCCATGGATTTGCATGATGATGGAACCGTTGAACTTCAGGTTGGCCGACAGCAGCGCGGCCGCCGCCACCATCTCGCCCAGCAGTTTTTTCACGGCCACCGGATAGGCGTGGCGCGACAGCACCTCGCGCCAGGTGGCGGAGATGTCGACGAATTCGCCGCGCACGGAAGCATTCTCAAAGATGAATTTCTGCAGCGTGTCTGGAGTGGCGATGGTAATACTCATAGTTCTTATCCGATCTTGTTAAGTTGCGTCTTGAACAGCTGGCCCCGTTCGACATAGCCGGCCGCATTGCCGCGCAGGCGCGCCGTATCTTCCGGCGTCAGTTCGCGCACGGCCTTGGCCGGCGAACCGATGATCAGCATATTGTCCGGGAACTCCTTGCCTTCCGTGACCAGCGCGCCAGCGCCGACCAGACAACCGTTGCCGATCTTGGCGCCGTTCAGGATCACGGCCTGAATGCCGATCAGGGCGCCGTCGCCGATGGTGCAGCCGTGCAGCATGGCCTGGTGGCCGATGGTGACGTCCTTGCCCACCGTCAGCGGGTAGCCCATGTCCGTGTGCAACACGGCCGATTCCTGTACATTGCTGTTTTCACCGATGGTGATGCGCTCATTGTCGCCACGAATGGTGACGCCGAACCATACCGAACTGTGCGCATGCAGCGTGACTTTGCCGATCACATTGGCACTGTCTGCGACAAAAGCGGAAGCATCAATCTCGGGCGCGTGCGCGCCCAGTTGGTAGATCGTCATGGGTTACCTTGTTGGAAAGCAGGGGAAGGCGCTATTTTACGCCCAGGCGGAAGATTCCCGGTAAAACACGGGTATCGAACGGTCGTGCTATTATTTTGCTTTGCGGCCAGCGAGTAAGCAATATTGCGCTGAAGCCGCCAATTTCAAGGCCACCACATCATGCATACACCGTCCCGTTCCGAATTCCTGACTGTTCGCGGCTTGCGCAGCCACATCCGCCATTGGGGCCGGGTGGGGGCGCCCAAGATTTTCATGTTGCACGGCTGGATGGATGTCGGCGCCTCGTTCCAGTTCGTGGTCGACCATTTACAGGGCGACTGGCATGTAATCGCGCCGGACTGGCGCGGTTTCGGTCTGTCGCAGCGCTCCGGTGCCGACACCTACTGGTTCCCCGACTATCTGGCCGACCTCGACGCCATCCTGCGCCATTACTCGCCCGACGAGGCGGTCAACCTGCTGGGCCACAGCATGGGTGGCAACGTGGTCAGCCTGTACGCCGGCACACGGCCTGAACGGATCCGTAAGCTGATCAATCTGGAAGGCTTCGGCCTGCGCTCGACGCAGCCGGAGCAGGCGCCGGGGCGTTACGCCAAATGGCTGGACGAATTGCTGACGCCGCCCGAGATGCGCGGCTATCCGTCGCCGGCCGCCGTCGCCGCGCGGCTGCAAAAGACCAATCCGCGCCTGACTGACGAGCGCGCCGCGTTTTTGGTGCCGCACTGGTCGGCGCCGAACGCCGCTGGCGAATGGGAAATTCTGGGTGACCCGGTCCACAAGCAAGCGGGGCCGCTGCTGTACCACGTTGACGAAGTACTGGCCTGCTGGCGCCAGATCAGCGCCCCGGTACTATGGGTGGAAGCGGACGACACGAATATGTGGCAATGGATGGGGCCGAAGCCCGAAGCGCGCATTGAAATCGACCGCCGCCTGAGCCACCTGCGCGACGTCACGCCCAAGATGATGGCCGACGCCGGCCACATGCTGCACCACGACCAGCCCGCTGCACTGGCCCAGATGCTAGAACAATTCCTCGCCTAAAGACGGGGCAGGCCGTAATGCCGTTCAGCAAAGTGCCGCAGCGCGCACTTGCACCCCAGAACGAGACCTGGGGTCAGACCCGTCGGGTCTGACCCCAGCTTTCCGCCGTTGGGGTATTGCCAGCCGATCTGCACGCTGACCCCAGCTTTCCGCCGTTGGGGTTTGCCAGCCGATCTGCGCCGTAACTGAACAGCATCAGCGACAGACCACGTTTTTGCTGGAACTATGCAGCATGGCATTTTTTGAGCGATTGGCAGACCTGACCCCGGTTTTTTGATACGGGAAGCGTACAATGGGGGCTTCTAGGTGTGGGGGTGTGGGCGCGCATGTTAAAAGTAGATCTTCATTGTCATTCGAATGTGTCGGACGGGGTGCTGGCGCCGGCGGCGGTGGCGCAGACGGCGCGCGCGGCCGGGGTCGACGTGTGGGCGCTGACCGACCATGATGAGGTCGGCGGGATCGCGGCGGCGCGCGCTGCAGCTGCGGAACAGGGCATGCAGTTTGTGACGGGCGTGGAGATTTCCATTACCTGGGCGAATGAGACTGTGCATATCGTCGGCCTGCAGATCGATGAGTCGAATGCCGCGCTGGTCGCCGGGCTGGAATGTACCCGCTCGGGCCGCGATAACCGCGGCCGCGAGATCGCCGCTCAACTGGCCAAGGCCGGCATCCCCGGCGCCTATGAGGGCGCGCTGAACTACGTCGGTAACCCGGATCTGATGTCGCGCACCCACTTCGCCCGCTATCTGGTGGAACTGGGCGTGTGTGCGAATATTCCCGACGTGTTCAAGAAATACCTGTCCGAAGGGAAACCGGGCTATGTGCC
>JBGSBQ010000225.1:0-6115 GCA_041730475.1 Sphingomonadaceae bacterium | reverse complement strand
TGCTGATGACGCTGTTCCTGCCCGACATGAATTACAGCAAGAGCTACGCCAGCGTGGCGCGTCAGATCGCGCAGAAACTGCCGACCCCGCTAAGCTGCATCGAAACCAATGTCGGCCCGGCCCAGCGCGCCTCGTTCGCCTACTATGCGCAATTGCCGTTCACCGGCGTGGGCGGCGGCCGCTGCAGCCTGCTGTTGTTGCAGGATAGCGTCAAACTGCGCGACGACCAGGAAATCCCGGCCCAGTACCGTGGCAAGCAATGGCAGCTGCTGTGGGAGGGCCGACGCCCGGCCGACCGCGAAGAACGCTTCCGTTTGTACCGCCGCGCGGACTGAGCGCGTGCGCGGGCGCGCGCAACCGTGTTGCCGCGCAATTCTTATTACTGCTATGCTGCAAGTGATGATTGAGTAGCGTTTACTTGGTCGCTTGCAGGAATGACAATGGCAAACCGCTATACGACCCGGCCCCGCCTCAGCGCCACCCATGCCCTCGCCGGCCTGGCACTGCTGGCCAGCCTGGTCAGCGTCAGTGCTGCTGCGGCGCCGCTGTTGCTCACCACCGAGCAGTCGCCGCCGTCCAGCATGCGCGGGGCCGATGGCCAGCTGACCGGACGCGAAACCGACAAGGTGCGCGAAATGCTGGCGCGTACCGGCACCGACTACAAGCTTGACCTGCTGCCGTGGAAACGCGCTTACACCATGGCGCTGACGCAGAGTGCCACCTGCGTGTATTCCACCTCACGCACGCCGGAACGCGAGCCGCTGTTCAAATGGATAGGCCCGACCGACGAAGCAGAATGGATGTTCTGGGGCCGCGCCGACCACAGTTTTCCTCTAAAAACGCTGGACGATGCGCGCAAACTGCGCATCGGCACCTATCACGGCGACGCCCGCGACGACTACCTGCGCAGCCGCGGCTTCAACGTCGAATCGGTCAGCAATGACATGGCCAATCCGCAAAAAGTGCTGATGAACCGGATCGACCTGTGGGCCGTGGCGATCCGGGTCGGGGCCCAGATGCCGCCCTATGACTGGGCCGGCAAGGTGGTGCCGCTGCTGGTGTTCAACCGGGTCAAGGTGTACGTGGCGTGCAACCTGTCGGTGCCGGACGAACTGGTGGCGCGCCTGAACGCTGCCCTCGACGAGATGCGCCGCGATGGCAGCATGGCGCGCATCGAACGCAAGTACGACCACTGGGAAGCGCCGCGTCAACCCTAGCGCGCAGCCAGATACAGACGGCCCGGCGCCAGCCCCTGCACGGCGGCAAACGGCAGCCGCTCCAGATGGCTGATGGCGATGCTGTCACCCTCGTCGCGGAATACGAACTGGGTGCCATTGACCGACGCGAATACCCCTTCGGCCAGCGGGAAGATCTCGACCCGCGCCTCATTGCGCAGGCGCGCATAGTAGTGCCGTGCGCGCTGTTCAAAACTCAGCACCATGCCCGTTTCCAGCAGATAGGGCTGGGCATAGCTGCTGAATTCCTGCGGCGCCAGCACATACGGCGTGGTGGCTGCCGACTGTTTGCTGATAGTGACCTGAATGGCGTCACCGGATGCGGTGACGGCTGGCTTGTTCTGGGCTGCGACGATGGAGGGGCTGGCATACGCCAGCACGGCCAGGGCGCAGACAATCATCGTTCTCATGATCCCGCCTCCGGTAAAGTCTGTGCACTGCTGCGAAGTCATCCTGCATGCGCCGGATGATTCAATCAGCGTAGCAGCTGACGCGGCTTTTCCTAGGCCGGAAGCGGACCTGCGGGCATAAACGTTTTTATCGCCGGCGCGCCACTCATAGCGTACCGGCGGCAGTGCCGCATGCTCAGCGTCCGGCCACCATGGTGGTCCCGGCGGGCAGCGTCTGCGTCAGCGCCAGACGCTCGTAGTTGTGGATGGCGAGGGCATAACCATCGTCTTGGAATTCAACCCGGGCCCCGGTCGCGGTGACGAACACGCCCGGCGCGACGGCGAACAGCTCGACTTTTTTCTCGCCGCCGACCTGCGCGTAGTAATGTGCCACGCGCTGCGTGAAGCGCACCGTCTCGTCATTACTCAGGCGGTAGGAATAGGCATACTCCTGGAAATCCTGCGGCTGCATGCGCCAGCCATCGGGCGCCTTGATCTGGACGCTGTCACTATGGGCATCGCCCATCACTTGGGGGGCGGCATGGGCGCTGCCGAAGGCGGTCAAAGCGAGGGTTGCTACGAGGGTCAACAGGGTGTTTTTCATGATGGGCTCCGAAGGTTGGCTTGCGATTCGGCCGCCGCTGTGATCTCTGTATCCAGCGGTAGGCAGGGCTAGATTAGCAAAGCGCCATGACAAAATCCGGCCGTTGCGACGAGCGGTCAATCGGCGGGGATAAACGGTCAATCGGCGCGACCGACGGCAAAAAACCGCCACCGCTGGCAGCAGGCCGTTCAGTTAAAGTGCCGTAGTGTGAGCTGGCACCCCAAGACCAGACCCCGGGGTCAGACCCGCCGGGACTCGGCGTCCCCGTCTGCCCCCAGATTTGCGTCGGTGGGGTTGGCCAGCCGATCGGCGCCTTAACTGAACCGCATTGCCGCCGCAGGCTGACCCCGGCTTTGCGTCGGTGGGGTTGGCCAGCCGATCGGCGCCTCGGCTGAACCGGATTGCCGCCGCAGGCCGCCGTTATCAGCCTGTCAGCGAAAACTTTATCGGCTTGATCACAGCTGTTGCGCGCCGCCCGCTTTCTGTGCGCGCCAGCGCGGATAAGCCGCGACAAAGGCCGCTGCGGCCGCTATAGTGGGCTGGTCTTGTTGCCACGCAGCACTACTAAGCTGCCATGATCTGCCGGCGCCCTGCCCTTGCGCTCCACTGCTGGTCCCGTCCTGTCCCTCACGCCCCACCCATGAACACTCTGTACAAATTGCAGCTAGCGCTGCGCAAGCTGTCGGTCCGGCTGGCTCTCGGCCTGCTGCTGGTGCTGCTGGTATTGTTCCTCAGCCTGCGCGGCAGCGTGCCGCAGGATCCCAGCCCGCTACTGCGCTCGCAGGACATTTCGCAGATCACGGCGCTGGCCGGGCAGCGCGAGCGGCTCGACTACCTGCTGGTGGCGGCGCCGCTGTCCGACGCGCCGCGCTATATCTTCAAGTTCAAGGACGCGCCGCAGCTGCATGTGGTGAAAGTGCCCAGCACCTCGCATCTGAGTCTGGAACGCGAAGTCCTGCTGCGCAACGCGATCCCGTATGCGATCGCGCGCGACGACTTTCTGGCCGCACACAAGGCCGTGCTGCAGGACGACGAGGCCGGACTGGCCAGCGCAGCGGCCACCTTCCTGCAGCGCCACGGGCTCGATCTGCTGCTGGTGGGACTGGCCCTGTATGTGCTGAAAGCCGGCCTGCCCGGCATGGGGGTGACGGTGCAGGTGCTGGCACCGGACCAGCTGCACGGCAGCATGGATGACCTGATCGGCATGGACGACATCAAGCAGGAAGTGCGGCATTTGGAAGACATGCTGCAGCAGCGCGCGCTGTACCAGCAACACGCGATCGACCAGCCCTTCAATGTGATGCTGACCGGCCCGGCCGGCACCGGCAAGACCAAGCTGGCGGGCTATCTGGCCAAGCGCCTCAACGTGCCGCTGATCCAGATGTCGGCGTCGGCGCTGGAATCGGGCTATATCGGCGGCGGCTCGAAAGCGCTGCGGGCGCTGCACCGCAAGGCCTGCGCGCTGGGCCAGTGCATCATCTTCCTCGATGAGGCGCAAGGCCTGTTCATGCCACGCGGGCGCGGTGACAAGAAATGGGAAGACGACACCGCCAACACACTACTCGGCCTGCTGGACGGGGTGCGTAGCGCCGACGGCGCGGGCGTGATCTGGATCGTCGCCTCCAACTTCGACGACGCCAGCACGGCGATGGATCCGGCCATGCTGCGCCGCTTCCCCGTCAAGATCAATTTCCGACTGCCCAACAAGAGCGAACGGCGCGCACTGCTGCACGCCTTCCTGGCGCGCAAGGCCGACGGCTGCGTCGACTGGGAGCGGCTCGATCTGGCGCAGGTGGCCGAGGTCACGGCCAATCTGAGCCCGGCGCTGCTGCTGACGGTGGTCGAGCGGGCCAGCATGCTGGCGATTCAGGAACACGTCCGCATCGACACGGCGCTGATGCTGCGCGCCTTCGAACGCGCCACCATCGGCCTGACCGACCGCGCCACCAGCGCCGACAAGGAACGTCAGCGCGAGCGCGTTGCGCTGCACGAACTGGGACACTTCTTCATGCAGATCGACCCGTGGCTGCGGGCCGGCCTGACGCTGGAACAGGTGCGCCAGCGCTCGCCGCTGCTAAAGATCAGCACCGAATCCGTCAGCAAGCTGGGCGCGTTGGGCTATGTGCTGTCGGCAGCCGACGATGTGGCGCTGAAGACGCTGGACGAAATGGAGGCGGACGTGATCCAGCTGTATGGCGGGGTGGCGGCCGAAGAACTGTTTTACGGCGCGCGCGGGATCTCGGTCGGCAGCCAGAACGATATCCAGAAAGCCACCACGCTGCTGGACCTGATGGTCAACCAGCTGTCGATGTACTCGCGCGCCAAGCTCGATTACCGCCAATTCGGCGGCGCCCAGGGCGAACGCCAGACGCTGGCGCAGGTGGAAGCCAAGGCCGAGCAGCTGTACAGCCACACGCTGCAGGCGATCAGCCCATACCGCCCCGTCATCGCGGCGCTGCAACAGGCGCTGCTCGAGCACTATGTGCTGTCGAAAGATGCGCTGTTCGACCTGTTGGCCGAGCACCGCGCCAGCTTGCCGCCGGCCGGTGTGATGGCGACCAGCAGATAAAACCGGCGCAGGGTTGCGGGCCGGCGCTAAATCAGTAATAATGCGGCTCGCAGTGAAGTCGTGCCTCGGTGGTGAAATTGGTAGACGCAGGGGACTCAAAATCCCCCGCCGCAAGGCGTGCCGGTTCGATTCCGGCCCGAGGCACCAACTCTCTCGCAACAATCTCGTAGCAATAACGCAAAACCCGCTGATCGTTCGACGCAGCGGGTTTTTTGTCGTCTATTTTTTCTCAGCACATCGCAGGTACGGGTATTTAAGCGTTATTCTGTGATCAGAATGTATATTGTTTTTTATATCTTTCTGTTGCCCATGTTAGTCTGGTCGACGCTCCACCAACGCTCACACCACCGAGAGCGCTGCTACTGCAAGGCCGTCAACCGCATCGAAAGGCCATGCAAGCTCTCGATTTCCAACAAGATTTAATTGGGAAGGGAACATTATGAAACTGCCGAGACTGATGTTGTTACTGGGTGCTGTCGCGAGTGGTCAACTCAGTGCAGCCACCTATTACGAGAATGTGGTTTACCTTGACTATCCTGGGCTTGCCAACGTCACCTTCACGAAGGCCCCGGCACCGTCGGTGTATGCGAGCGCGGTCGAAAACAGCACGGCTCAAGGGCAAATGGTTTACACCTTTGACATAGCGGGAGCACAGCCTGGCTCCTACGTGCCAGTAGATTTCAAGGGAACGTACAACATGGTGTTCCAAGGAGACTTACCAGGTCTCGGTCAGGGGCGCTGGTCAGAGCTTGGTGCGGCTATATACTCCGGCTACTTTGACCGAGATGGGGGATTTCATTACGAGGGCGTGCATTTCAGCGCTCACTGCAATGGCATCGTTGGAGGCTGTTACGAGCAGGACTTGGGAATGATGCCGCCCGGCCAATATTCGTCCATTTCCTTAACCGATACCAAAGTTGGGGCTGCTTCGATATCGGGATTGTTCCAAGGAACTCTATTTGTACCTATCAACGCCACGGGAGAAGCTGTAGGCGTCGTTAACCTATATGCCTACGCAGGCGCGTTCGGGCTCAGATCGACGTCGTTTATCGACCCGCAGCTGCATATCAATACCGACTGGCTATTGGCGAATCCTGGAATTACACTCACCCTGCCTGATGGCGTGGGCAATGAGATTTCAGCGGTGCCAGAGCCGACCAGTTTCAGCCTTCTGGCACTCGGACTGTGTTTGATCGGAGCACGCTTGCGCCGCCATCCGGTGGTGTCAGCGCCGCGCACAAAAACGTAACAGCTGCAGTTATCTGGATGCCCGCTCACCGGCAGCGCCGCCCCCCCTTATTTGGCGCTGACGGTGATC
>JBGSBQ010000224.1:0-6204 GCA_041730475.1 Sphingomonadaceae bacterium | reverse complement strand
ACATCAGGTTTTGCTTGGACAGGCCGGCATTCTCGGCCACCGTGGCGATCGAGGTGCCCTCGTAGCCGCATTCGGCGAACACGCGCACCGCTTCGGCCGCGATATCGGCTTCGAGCTTGTCGCGATTGAGAATGCGCCGTTTGATCTTGGGCGCGCCTGCGTTCAGTTTTGCTGTCGGCATGGGGACTCTTTCAACCAGGTTGGAGGGATTGCAGGAAATTGGTCAGTTGCGGGTGGTCGGTATAGGCCACGTTGAAGCGGAACCAGACGCTGTCGGATGGGCGCAGCATGAAAAATTCGTTGGGCGACAGCAGGATGCCGGCCTTCAGTGCCTGATCGGCAATCAGCTTGCCGTTCCAGTCGGGCTGCGGAGCATGGCGCCAGCCGGCGCTGACGAACATGCCGCCACGCGGGCGTGCCACCACCTCCATGCCGCAGCTGCGCAGCACGTCGATGCTGCGTTCGCGGCCGGCGTCCAGCTGGGCCACCAGCTTGTCGAGCATGCGCTTGTAGGGCCGTGCCGTGATCGCGTGATAGACCGCGCGTTCGTTGATTTCGGACGTGGTCAGCCCGGCCAGCATCTTCACGCGCAGCAGTTCCGGCAACAGCGAGGCCGAGGCGCAGATCGAACCGACCCGCAGTACCGGCGACAGCGTTTTGGAGAAGCTGCCGACCCGGATCACGCGGCGCAGGCCGTCCATCGCCGCCAGCGAGGCGTCGCCACGGGGCGCCAGTTCGCGGTAGATATCATCCTCGACCAGCCAGAAATCGAACTGTTCGGCCAGACCCAGCAGGCGATGGGCTTGCGACTGGCTGAGCGAGGTGCCGAGCGGGTTTTGCAGCACCGTATTGACGAACATGAGCTTGGGCTGGGTGGTGCGGGCCTGCGCCTGCAGGATATCAAAATCCAGACCGTGTTCGCCGCGCGGGATGCCGATCGGGATGCAGCCGTGGTGGCGTATCAGCGATTGCAGATTGCTGTAGCCGGGGTCTTCGACCAGCACGGTGTCGCCCGGCTTGGTCAGGGTGCGCAGGATCAGGTCGAAGGCGTGGGTGGCGCCGTGGGTCAGCAGGATCTGCTCCGGCTCGACCGGGAACAGTTCGTCGCTCAGCGTGGTCGACAGTTGCTGGCGCAGCGAGGGGAAACCGAGCGGGTGGCCATAGCCGCGCAGGCGGTTGGCCGGGATGCGCATGGCCTGACGCACGGCGTCGAGGATGGTGTCCTCGCCATACCACTCGGGCGGCAACCAGCCGGCGCCGACCGGCAGCGCTTCCGAGGCGCCCGAATACAGTTCCGGGGTCAGCGCATCGATGGCGGTGGGCTGGGCGTAATGGGCGTAGGGGACGGACGGCAGCAGCAGGGCCGGCACGTCCTGCCGGGCCACGAAATAGCCGGAACCGCGCCGTGAGGACAGCAAGCCCAGCGTCACCAGCCGGTCATAGGATTCAACAACTGTAAAGGTGCTGATGCCATTACACTTGGCAAATTGCCGCACCGACGGCATCTTGGTGCCTACGCGCAACTCCCGCTGCCCGACCATCGTACTGATGGCGCTGACAATCTGGTCGACCAGGCTGCCTTTCTTGCTGCGCTCTATGGACAGCACGGGCCAGCCGCTGTCCGCGGGGCCGCAACCGCCTTGATCTGCAACAACATCGACTGCTTCCATGCTTGTGCTCTCCGGCTGCCCCCGCCCAAACTGTAGTGTTTTTGGCGCCTGTACGGTTGGGCGGTTTTGATATTTGTGTATCTGTGCCATAGTTGACTCGCTGTCTATTATTGCATCATCGTTTTGCCAACTGGTAAATTTTTTTTACAGTACGTGGGCACTTTGCCGCGCCAAGGAGAGATGCATGAATGAATCACGCCCGGAGTCCATGTCGTCCTTTTGGATGCCATTTACCAATAACCGCGACTTCAAGGCCCATCCACGGCTGCTGGTCTCGGCGCAAGGCATGTATTACAAGGACGTCGACGGCAACAGCATCCTGGACGGCACTGCCGGCCTGTGGTGCGTGCCCTGCGGCCACGCGCAGCCACGGATCGTCGCTGCCGTGCGCGAAATGGTCGGTCAGCTCGATTTCGCACCGACCTTCCAGATGGGCCATCCGGCCGCCTTCGATCTGGCAGAAAAACTGATGGAGTACACCGACCACCGCTTCGGCCATGTGTTCTATACCAACTCCGGTTCGGAAGCGGTGGACACGGCGCTGAAGATCGCGCTGGCCTATCACAAGGCACGCGGCGAGGGCAGCCGCACGCGCCTGATCGGACGGGCGCGTGGTTATCACGGTGTCGGCTTTGGTGGGATTTCGGTGGGCGGCATTGCCGGCAACCGCAAGCCGTACAACATCATGCTGCCCGGTGTCGATCACCTGCCGCATACGCACAATCTGGAAAAAAATGCCTACACGCGGGGCGAGCCGGAACATGGCTGGGAGCTGGCCGATGAACTGGAGAACATCGTCGCGCTGCATGATGCGTCGACCATTGCCGCCGTCATCGTCGAACCGGTGGCCGGTTCGACCGGGGTACTGATTCCGCCGAAAGGCTATCTGAAACGGCTGCGCGACCTGTGCACCAAGCACGGCATCCTGCTGATCTTCGATGAAGTGATTACCGGCTTTGGGCGTTTGACCACGCCGTTCGCCAGCGACTATTTCGGCGTTGAACCGGACATGATGACCACTGACAAAGGGCTGACCAATGGCGTGATTCCGATGGGCGCAGTGTTCAGCAAGAAGTTCATCCACGATGCCTTCATGGAGGCGCCGCCGGGGATTGAACTGTTCCATGGTTACACCTATTCCGGCCACCCGGTGGCGTGCGCGGCCTCGCTGGCGACGCTGGAAGTATTCAAGGAACAGAATATTCTCGAACACGCGGCTGGCATGGCCGAATACTGGGCCGATGCCGTGCATTCGCTGAAAGGGCTGCCGCATGTGATCGACATTCGCAGCATCGGCCTGATCGCCGGCATCGAACTGGCGCCGATTGCGGGCAAGCCAGGCGCACGCGCCTTCGCCGCGTTCAAGCAAGCGTTCGCGGACGGCATCCTGATCCGCACTACCGGCGACATCATCGCGCTATCGCCGCCGCTGGTGCTGGAGAAGCAGCATATCGATGAGTTGTTTGGCAAGTTAAGTAGCGTGCTAAAAAATCTGGCTTAACCCACCGGCGCAAAGCCGGGGTCAGACCCGGCGGGTCTGACCCCAGTTCTTGCGTTGGGGGGCAAGCGCACGCTACGGCACGCTAACTTAACGGCACTAGGATCAGACCCCAGATTTTAGCCGTAGGTTCAAGCAAGCGTCGTCTGTATCCACACACAATGAGGAGAACAGCATGTTGGTAGGCGTCCCAAAAGAGATCAAGAACCAGGAGTCCCGCGTTGGCCTTACCCCGGCCAGCGTCAAGGAACTCGTTTTGCGTGGCCATCAGGTACTGGTGCAACACAATGCCGGTGCCGCGATCGGTCTCAGTGATGCGATGTATGAGGGCGCTGGCGCCACCATCATCGCCAGCGCTGCCGAAATCTTTGCCCGTGCCGAGATGATCGTCAAGGTCAAGGAACCGCAGCCGGAAGAATGCGCGATGCTGCGCCGCGACCAGATCCTGTACACCTATCTGCATCTGGCGCCGGACCCGGAGCAGACCAAGGCACTGGTGCAATCAGGCGCGGTCTGCATCGCCTACGAAACCATCACCGGCGCCAACGGCGGCTTGCCGCTGCTGGCGCCGATGAGCGAAGTAGCGGGCCGTATGGCGATCCAGGCCGGCGCCGCGCACTTGGAAAAATCCAAGGGCGGCATGGGCTTGCTGCTGGGCGGCGTGCCGGGCGTGGCACCGGGCCATATCGCGATCATCGGTGCTGGCGTGGTCGGCACCAATGCCTTGCAGATGGCAGTCGGCATCGGCGCCCGCGTGACGATTTTGGACAAGAACATTGACCGCCTGCGTCAGCTCGATCTGGTGTATGGCAACCGGGTCTCGACCATGTACTCGAACGCGCATGCGATTGAAGAAGCGGTGCTCGACGCGGATTTGGTGATCGGTGGCGTGCTGGTGCCGGGCGCGGCGGCGCCCAAGCTGGTGACCAAGGAAATGATCGCGCGCATGAAGCAGGGCGCGGTAGTGGTGGATGTGGCGATCGATCAGGGCGGCTGCTTTGAAACCTCGCACGCCACCACGCACGAACAGCCGACCTTTGTGGTCGACGGCGTGGTGCATTACTGCGTCGCGAACATGCCGGGCGCGGTGGCGCGCACTTCCACCTTCGCGCTGAATAACGCCACCATCGTCCACGCGCTGGCGCTGGCCGACAAGGGCTGGCAAAAAGCGCTGAAAGCGAACCCGCATCTGAAGAATGGATTGAATGTCTGCCAGGGCCATGTCACGTATGAAGCCGTGGCGCATGGTCTGGGCTATACCTATGTTGATCCGGACAGCCTGCTGGGCTGATCCGATTTTTAAGGATTGTTATGAGTCTCGATACCATCACCCATTACATCAACGGCAGCGCGGTTGATACCCAGAGCGGCCGTTATGCCGATGTCTACAACCCGGCCTTGGGCGAGCCGGTGGCCAAAGTGGCGCTGGGCACGGTGGCGGAAGTCGATGCGGCTGTGCAGGCGGCGGAAGCAGCTTTCCCGGCCTGGTCGGCCACGCCGCCGCTGACCCGTGCGCGGGTCCTGTTCAAGTATCTGCAACTGTGCCAGCAGCATACCGACGAATTCGCGGCGATGCTGACGCGCGAACACGGCAAGACGTTTGCCGATGCACAGGGCGAAGTCGCACGCGGCATCGAGATGGTGGAATTCGCGGTCGGCATTCCGCAGATGCTGAAGGGCGAATTTACCGACCAGATTTCGCGCGGCATCGATGCGTGGTCGATGCGGCAAGCGCTCGGCGTGGTGGCTGGCATCACGCCGTTCAACTTCCCGGTGATGGTGCCGATGTGGATGTTCCCGGTCGCTATCGCCTGCGGGAATACCTTTGTACTGAAGCCGTCCGAGCGCGATCCGTCACCATCGCTGCTGCACGCGAAACTGCTGAAGGAAGCCGGTCTGCCGGATGGCGTGTTCAATGTTGTGCAGGGCGATAAAGTTACCGTCGATGCGCTGCTCGATCATCCGCTGGTGCAGGCAATCAGCTTTGTCGGCTCGACGCCGATTGCCGAATACATCTATGCGCGTGGCTGTGCCAATGGCAAACGGGTGCAAGCTTTGGGTGGTGCGAAGAACCATATGGTGGTGATGCCGGATGCCGATATGGAGATGACGGTGGATGCACTGATGGGTGCTGCCTATGGCTCGGCCGGTGAACGCTGCATGGCGATTTCGGTCGTGGTTGCGGTGGGCGACGCGGGCGACAAATTGATCGGCGCACTGAAACAGCGCACCGCTGCACTGAAAGTACGCGACGGCATGGCGGCCGATGCGGAGATGGGCCCGGTGGTATCGGCTGCGGCCAAGCAGCGTATCGAAAAATTGATCAGCGAAGGTGTGGAGCAGGGCGCGACTTTGGTGGTCGACGGACGCGATTACAAAGTACCGGACCGCGAGAACGGCTTCTTTGTGGGCGGGACGTTGTTCGATCATGTGACGCCGGATATGAGCATCTACAAGGAGGAGATTTTTGGTCCGGTGCTGTGCATGTTGCGGGCGCCGGATGTGGGGTCGGCAGTGGCGCTGATTAACCGCAATGAGTATGGCAATGGCGTGGCGATCTACACCCGTGATGGTGGTGTGGCGCGTGAGTTTGTGCGGCAGATTCAGGTCGGCATGGTGGGCGTGAATGTGCCGCTGCCGGTGCCGATGGCGTTCAACAGTTTCGGCGGTTGGAAGCGCAGTCTGTTCGGTGACCACCACGCATATGGACCGGAAGGCGTGCGCTTTTACACGCGCCACAAAGCCGTCATGCAGCGCTGGCCGAACACCGCCAGTGCAGGCGCGGAATTTGCATTCCCACAGATGAAGTAAGTCCTTTTAATTCGTACTCAGGACCTCTCGATTCACCGTCGTTCCCGCGCAGGCGGGAACCTATACGTCGCTTACAAAGCGGCGCAGCATGGATTCCCGCCTGCGCGGGAATGACGAAGTTCTTCGAGCTTCCTTTAACTTAGCACTCGCCAGGAAAAAGAATGATGATCGAATCCCTACAATACATGCCGCAGCCTAAGCTTGATAACAGCGCGCTGGCCGAGC
>JBGSBQ010000223.1:0-6242 GCA_041730475.1 Sphingomonadaceae bacterium | reverse complement strand
GCCGGTGCCGCCGTGGGACCGCGCCTTGCTGGCGGCGGGCTTGCTGGCGCCTGTCACCCCCACGGCAGAACGTGGGGTCAGACCCGCCGGGTCTGACCCCAGCCTTACGCCGTTGGGGTTCCCGCCCAGCCGCTAGCCGAGCAGCTCCCACAGCTGCGGGAACTGGGCTGCGGCCACCATGCGTCGTACGCCGGCCGCCACGTCGGGCAGGGCCGCTTCAAAGCTGCCGATGGCGGCCTCAATGCCGGCCGCGTCCAGCCGCGCCACCGCATCTTTCAGCGCGCTGCGCTGCGCCGGGTCCAGACCCTGCAGGTCGGCCGCGCTGGCCGCCGCTTCTGCCGCCGGCACGGCCGCCACCACCGGGTCCCGCTGCGGCAGGGCGGCTGCACTGGCGCACTCTTGCACCGTCAGCACGAACCAGAAAGTCGAACCACTGCCGACGGTAGAATCGAGTTTCAGCTCGCTGCCCATCAGGCGCACGAACTCGCGGCTGATGGTCAGTCCCAGCCCGGTGCCGGCCTTGGTGGCCGCCGTACCAGCCTGCACGAAGGGCTGGAAGATCGCTTCCTGATCCGGCGCGGCGATCCCGGGCCCGGTATCGCTGACGGCAAAGTGCAGCCGCAGCTGGCCCTGCGGCAGCGCCGCACCGGGCGTCAGCAAGGGCTGTACCGTCAGCGATACCTGCCCGCTGCCGACAAACTTGACCGCATTCGACAGCAGGTTCAGTAGCACCTGCCGCAGCTTGGCGCCGTCCGCCAGCACCACCGCCGGCGCGGCATTGCAATGCAGCTGCAGGTCGACCAGTTCCGGATCGGTGCGCAGGCGCACGGCAGACAGCACGGCGGCGAACAGCATGCGCAGGTCGACCGGCGCCAGTTGCAGTTCCAGGCTGCTGGTCTCGATGCGTGACAGTTCGAGGATATCGTTAATCAGCATCAGCAAATGGTGACCGGAGCGGTTGATCAGGGCCAGCTTGCGGCGCTGCTCGTCGTCCAGCTGTGGCACGGCCGCCAGCATGTCGGAAAAACCGATCACCGCATTCAGTGGGGTGCGCAGTTCATGGCTCATATTCGACAGGAATACGCTCTTGGCGTGATTGGCCGCCTCGGCCCGGGTCAGCGCCACCGATAGCGCGGCAGTCCGTTCACGTACTGCCAGCTCCAGATGGTCGCGGTGGCTGCGCAGCTCACGCTCGCTTTGCTCCAGCGACTGCTCGCGCAGTGCCAGCTTGCTGGTCATCGCCGACAGCTGGTCGAAGGAGCGCTGCAGCCGCTCGGCCATGAAATTGAACGAGGCCGACAGCGCGCCCAGTTCATCCAGGCGGCTGCCCGGCACGCGCTGATCGAGTTCGCCGCGGGCCAGTGCGCGGGTCGCCAGCGCCAGCCGGCGGATCGGCGCCGTCACCAGCGCCGACAGCACGATCGCCGCCACCAGCGTCATCATCAGCGCCACCGCGAACACCATGGCCGACTGGCTGTTACCGCTGCGTACCCCTTCCAGATACCATGACTCCGGCATTACTGTCAGCAGCACCCAGTCGGTGCGGCCGCTGCGGTCCTGATAGGGGGTGGCCTGCATCAGCCACGATTCGCGCGCCAGCGGTTTGCTGATGACGACATCAAAGTGCAGCTGGCGCGGCGACTTCAGCGCCGTCAGCACCGGCACCACCTTGTGTAATTCGGCCACCGCCGCATAGCCAATCGCATCGGCGGCCAGCGGCAGCTGCTCGGAGCTGGCTACCAGCCGGCCTTGCAGGTCGAGTACCAGGGCACGGCCTTCATGCGCCATCGGCAGCCGGTGCAGCAGCGCCGACAGCACATTGGTGCGCAATGGCTGCTGCTGTTGCTCCAGCTGGGCCAGGTGTTCATCGAGCTGCAGGTTGATGTTCTCGGCGATTTCCTGGTGCAGGCGGCCGGCCAGTTTGAGTGACGCGCTTTCGGCATTGCTGAGCGTGACGTAGGCGGTGCTGCCGACGGTCAGCAGCAGCAGCGCGATGAAGGGCACGGCGATGATCATGCGGATCGGCACCCGGCGCGTGCCCCGATCGAGTTCGGCGCGCGCGCTGCCGGCGTTGACCCAGCGCCAGTGCGGCACGCCGAGGCGGCGTTCGCGCACATGCAGCGGGATTTCGGCCCAGAACATGCCATAGCGGCGCGCCAGTGGTAGCGCCAGCAGCATGGCGAACGGCGCCAGCAGCCAGGTGATGCCGGTGGTGAACACCAGTGCCGGTGTCAGCGAGCGGTAGGCAATCGCGGTGGTGAACTGGGGCGCCGTCAGGTGACCCCACAGCAGCGGCTCGATCAGCATGAACAGCAGCACGAACACGCTGTACCAGCCCCAGGTCCGGGCCCGGCGGAAGTCGGGGCGGCGTCCGATCAGCTGGTGTGCGAGCCAGAAGCAGGCCGGGTTGATGAAGTAGCCGAAGGCCCAGTCGACCAGAAAGCCGGGCGGCACGCCCTCGACCAGATCCGACAGGCCATACGCCAGCGGCACCGCCAGCAGTGCCGGATAACCGAACAGCACCACGCAGACGAACACCGACAGATCCTTTAGCGATTCAAAGGTCTGCGCGCCCGGCACCAGCACGATGAAGGAGCCGAGGTAGCCGGTGAGGAAGATGGCGGCGAAGGTGATCACGGCGCTGAGCAGGGCGCGCGTGTCCCAGATCTGGCGCGCCATGCCGAGGCCCCAGCGGCCGTGCGGTTTCAGCACCAGGCCAGCGTAGGCCAGCAGCATCAACAGCAGACCCAACAGGTAGGCGAAGCCGCCCCAGACTTCGAGCAAGTTCAACGGCAGCGCGCCGAACAGCGATTCCAGCCACTTGATTACCCCATGCATGCGATACCCCGTGCTCGGATCAGGTCAGGCCGCCGCGATCAGCCAGGCGCCGTCGCGGTATACCAGTTCATCGTCCAGCCACACGCCTTCGGTGACGGCAAAGACATCCACATGGTAGCGCGCATCCTTGCGCTTGAACTGTGGCTTCTGGTACACGCCGTGCTTGGCGCCCAGCGACAGGTGGATGCCGCACATGCGTTCGTAGGTGCCGATATCGTTGACCAGCCGGGTGCGCGAGAACGCCCGATTCATGCCGAAGCCGAGTTCGCGCAGCCAGACCTCGCCCTCGTGGGCGCGGATGATGGCCAGCATGTTCTCGAATTCCGGCGTGCTGTGCTCGGTGCCCACGACGCGCCCCCGTTCGATGATCAGCGTGACCGGCGTGGCCGGATGATTGACCAGGAAATTGGTATCGCCGAACACGAAGATGCGCACTCGCCCGTTGACTGCTTCCAGGTCGCGCGCCTCGGTGAACACCTCGCCCAGCGGGAACTGGCCACCGACGTTGGCCATCGCGCTGTAGTCGCCGATATTCAGCTTGGCCGATTCGAACGGCGAGCCGAATACCAGCCGCTCGCCGCCGCTGTCGATGACGCCGCTGTGGGCGCGGTCGATGCGCGCCTTCAGCGCATGACCGACACCGCGGTAATAGGCCGGGTCATAGGCTAGCGCTTCGATGTAATGCAGGCCCTGCTCACCCGGCATGCGCGACAGGTGCACATGCTCGATCACCTTCAGGCCGCGCTTGAACAGTTCGATGCGGATGCGGAAGGCCTCGAGCCGAAAGCTGGTCGACTGCACCAGCACCACCAGGTCGCCGGCGCTCAAGCGGGCAAAGGCGGCCAGCACGGCGTCCGGCGTGACCTGGTCGAAATCGACAAAGTGTGCTTCTGGCGCCACGCTGCGATAGGCTTGCGTTAATAAGCGGTTCAAGTCGCAGCGGGTGTCGTACACGATCAGCGCGGCTTGCGGCGGCGCGTGGCCGATCGCGAGCGCCAGCGTATCGCGCAGGTTGCGCTGCGCGGTCGCCAGTGCGGCCTCCGGCAGGGCGCCAAAGGGGGACGGGGGGAGGGTAGCGACGGCGGGCAGCGGTGAATTCATGGCAGGATGGTCAAAACAGAAAGAAACCCCGTCATTATACGGCCCGGCGCGGTGTTTCTTTCTTCTTGTACAGGCCAAAGGCGCGAGGTAGAATCGTCCAATATAGCCGATAGGAAACTTAACGGCAGACAATAAAAGGGTGAAACCATGGCTGCGTTGATGGGACAAGATTTGCCGCTGGAGCGGCCGGACGCGGATGGGCGCGCGGCGCTGTTTGTTCCGACGGCGGCCGCCAAGGCGGACGTGCTGGAGATGATACGCAAGGGCGCCGCCATTATCGGCTTTGGCAACCATGATGCGACGCTGACGATCTACTACGAAAGTAACCGCTTCAATGACCCGCTACTGGCCAAGTGGGAAATGAAGGCGCGCAAAGCCTACGAGCGGCTGGCCGAGAATTTGCCGACGGTTTCCAAGATGGTTTGCAAAGGCGAATACTTCGAGCAGGTCGGTTACATCAGTGCACGCCAGATCACGATACGGCGCATGGAAAAGCTGCAACGATGGCTAGCCGCCGGTGACGCCCTCGACAGCGGCCCCGACGCCGAAATCATCACCTGGGCCCCGCCCCCCCCACCCAAAAAAATCATCGCCGACTAACCCCCCCTAAAACCGGGGTCAGGTCTGCCAATCGCAAAAAATTTACCAAACGCTGTGCTTTGGGGATTTTTATGAGCGTTTGGCTGACCTGACCCCGGTTTTGGTATTTTGCAAGGAATGCTGGATGAAACTGTATTTACGTGTGTTGCCGGCGCTGTTGCTGGCGTCTGGTCTGGTGGGGGCGCAGGAGGCGCCAGAGAAGGATAAGGAGAAGGCGTCGACGGAGTTGAAGGCGTTTGAACGGCATCTGAAGGCGGAGTCGGCCGTCAGCAAGAGTGCTACCGTGATGATCAAGGGGAAGCAGGTGCCGTATAAGGTGAGCGCTGGCACCCAGCCGGTTTGGGATAAGGACGGCAAGGTTATCGCTTCGCTGTTTTATACCTATTATCAGCGCACCGATGTCGGTGACAAGGGCCAGCGCCCGCTGCTGCTGTCGTTTAATGGCGGCCCCGGCTCGGCTTCGGTGTGGATGCATATCGCGTATACCGGTCCCAAGGTGCTGAATATCGATGCCGAGGGCTATCCGGTGCAGCCGTATGGCGTCAAGGATAATCCGCATTCGGTGCTCGATGTGGCCGATATCTTGTACGTCGATCCCGTGAATACCGGGTTTTCGCGCGTGCTCGATCCGAAGGCGGACCGCAATCTGTTCTTCGGCGTGAATGCCGATATCAAGTATCTGGCGGACTGGCTGCAGACCTTTGTGTCGCGCGAGGGACGCTGGACTTCACCCAAGTATCTGATCGGCGAGAGCTATGGTACGGCGCGCGTGTCGGGCCTGGCGCTGGAACTGCAGAATGCACATTGGATGTATCTGAATGGCGTGATTCTGGTGTCGCCCACCGGCCTTGGTCTGAAGCGCGAGGGCGTGGTCGGCGATTCGCTGTCGCTGCCGTACTACACGGCTGCGGCCTGGTATCAGAAGGCGCTGCCGGCCGACTTGCAGCAGAAGGATCTGAAGGAGCTGCTGCCGGAGGCAGAGGCGTTTGCCATCAATGAGCTGATGCCGGCGATGGCGAACGGCGGTTTCATCGAGCCGCAACGCCGTGCCGCCGTCGCTGCCAAGGTGGCGCGCTATTCCGGCTTGTCGGAAAAGGTGGTGCTGCAGCATAACCTGAACGTGCCGGTCAGTTTCTTCTGGAAGGAGCTGTTGCGCGACAAGGGCTTTACCGTGGGCCGCCTCGATTCGCGCTATCTTGGTATCGACAAGACTGGCGCCGGCGATCGCCCGGACTATAACGCGGAGCTGACTTCGTGGCTGCATTCGTTTACGCCGGCGATCAATTATTATCTGCGCGATGTGCTGGGCTATAAGACTGATCTGGAGTACAACATGTTTGGCCCAGTCCATCCGTGGGATAACAAGGGCGATACTACCGGTGAAAACCTGCGGCTGGCGATGGCGGAAAATCCGTATATGAAGCTGATGGTGCAGTCGGGCTATTTCGATGGTGCGACCACCTATTTCGATGCCAAGTACACCATGTGGCAGCTCGATCCAAGTGGCCGCATGAAGGATCGCATGCGCTTCGAGGGCTATCGCAGCGGCCATATGATGTATCTGCGCGCCGAGGATTTGCAGCATGCGACCGATGATGTGCGTGACTTCATCGCCAGGGCGCGGCCGGCGGCGAATGTGCCGGCCAAGTACTGAGCTAACCATAGCGTGTCGTTCCCGCGCAGGCGGGAACCCATGCTTAGCC
>JBGSBQ010000222.1:0-6255 GCA_041730475.1 Sphingomonadaceae bacterium | reverse complement strand
ATTAGTATTGACTAATATTTGAGTGATGTTTGGTGTTGCATTTATAGTTACAACCTCCTCTACTTTCGTTACGTTTATTACTACTTCGTTCATTACTCTGTTATTGTTTTAACAACTTGTCCCGCATCGTGCTGCGCACCGGCCAGCCCGGTCAGGCGCCGGAAGAACGGGTGATCGTCAATTACGACATCAACGACTATAAAGAAAAGACCGAGCTCGACCGCACCAAGCTGTTCACCACCACCTTCGCCGCACTGCGCGCCTACCGCGACATCATGAAAGTGGAAGAAGCGCGCCGGGCCCAGCTCAATTACCGCGAAGGCCTGGAACGGGTGATCGCCGCCTCGGCCCACATCTTCCAGCAACGCAACCTGAAAGACTTTGCCAACGGCCTGCTGCAACAGGTCGTCGCATTGTTGCGTCTTGAACACAGCATGCTGCTGCGCCTGCGCGGCGCCACCGCCATCAGCGGCAGCAATGACTACGAAATTCTGGCCCAGATCGGCGACGACGACACCACGCTGCTGACGCCGGACGTGCTGGCCCAGCTCGACGAGGCCAAGTCCAACAAGATTTCACGCGTGCACGGCGACACCTATGTCGGCTACTTCCCCAACAGCAGCGGCAAGGCCTCGCTGCTGGTGCTGAAGGGCGTGGAAGAAATTTCGGACATCGACGCCAAGCTGCTGGAAGTATTCTGCTCCGGCGTGGCGATCGCGTTTGACAACATCCTGCTGACGCAGGAAATCACCGACACCCAGGCCGAGCTGATCCTGCGCCTCGGCGACGTGGTCGAATCGCGCTCCAACGAAGCAGGCAACCACGTGCGCCGCATGGCCGAAGTGTGCAGCCTGCTGGCCAGCGCGGCCGGCATGAGCGAAGACGAAACGGCGGTGCTGCGGCATGCAGCGCCGATGCACGACATCGGCAAGATCGCCACGCCGGATGCGGTACTGCTGAAACCGGGCAAGCTTGACGCCGCCGAGTGGGAAATCATGAAGCAGCACCCGGCCGTCGGCCTGTCGATTCTGGACGGCTCACAGCGCCCGATCCTGAAAGCGGCCGCCGTGATTGCCCACCAGCACCACGAAAAATACGACGGCAGCGGCTACCCGCAAGGCTTGCGCGGCGACGCCATCCACCTGTATGCGCGCATCGTCGCGGTGGCCGATGTGTTCGACGCACTGATGCACAAGCGCTGCTACAAGGATGCATGGCCGGTGGCGGAAGCGGTGGCCTACCTGCGCGAGGTGTCCGGTACCCACCTCGATCCCGTGTATGTGGAACTGCTGTGCCAAAACATCGAGCAGGCGCTACTCATCAACGAGCGCTTCCCCGACTAAGCGCCGCGCTAACCAGCGTCGTTCCCGCGCAGGCGGGAGCGACACATTGCCTTACTTACGGTTAATGCGCGGGAAGCGCAGCCGGTAGTGCAAACCCATGCCGGGCGCACTGGCCACCTTGACGGTGCCGCCCAGCGGCCCGGTCACCAGGTTGTACAGGATGTGGGCGCCCAGCCCGCTGCCGCCGGAACCGCGCTTGGTGGTGAAGAACGGGTCAAACAGCTGCGCCAGCGTGGCGTTGTCCATGCCGATGCCATCATCGCTATAGCTCAACTCGATCAGATCGCCATCGCGCACGGCATTGATGCGGATGATGCCCGGCTCCCCTTCTTCAAAACCATGCACCAGCGAATTCACCACCATATTCGTGATCACCTGCGATACCGCGCCGGGGAAGCTGGCCAGTTCGATATCGGGCGCGCAATCGACTTCCACCGTAACCGGCTTGCCCTTCAACTTGGGTTGCAGTGACAGCAACACTTCATCGAGATATTTGCGCAGGTTGAAGCTGCGGATATCGTCCGACGACTGGTCCACCGCCACCTGCTTGAAGCTACGCACCAGCGCGGCAGCGCGCTGGGTATTGGTAGTCATGATGCGCAGCGACTGGTCGATGATGTCGAGGAACTGATTCAGGCCGTCCTCGTCCAGCGTACCAGCGGCCAGGTCTTCCCGGGTCAGTTTCAGTTCCTGCACCAGATGGCTGGTGGCCGTCACGCAGATCCCCAGCGGCGTATTGATCTCATGCGCCACGCCGGCCACCAGCCGCCCCAGCGACGCCAGCTTTTCCTGCCGCACCAGCTCCGACTGCGCATCCTGCAAGGCCGTCAGCGCATCATTGAGGGCCGTGTTCTGTTCCTCCAGCGACTGCTTGGCGCGGCGGATTTCACGGTCGGCCTGCAGGCGCGCGATCGCCACCGCCACATGGCTGGCCATGAAGGCCAGAATGTCGAGGTCGGCCTGGGTGTACAGCACCGAGGCGTCATAGCTTTGCACGATGATCACGCCATACGCGGTGTCGCCCAGCAACATGGGGGCCCCCATCCAGCTGGCGATGTCGGCATTGCCCAAAGGTCGCTGCAAGTCGCCGCTGGCCACCAGCGCGCGGTAGCCGTCGGCATCGAGCAGCACCGCCTGCTTGCGTTTGAGGATGTAGGAACTCATGCCGATGCCATAATCGAAGCGCTTGACGGGCGCTTCCACATCTTTTTCATCGACAAAATACGGGATGCTGATTTCCTGCGTATCGCTGTGGTACAGCGCCATCAGGAAATTGCGCGCTGGCACCAGCTCGCTGATGATCTGGTGCAAGCGCATATTCAGGCGGCTGCCGCCGGTGGCCGTGGCCGACAGATTGGCCAATTCGTACAGCGCGCGCTGAATGTTCTCGGCGCGGCGCCGCTCGGCGACCTCGTGCTGCAGCTGGGTGGTGCGCTCCTGCACCGCGCGTTCCAGCCGGTCCATGCTCTGCAAGCCCTGCAGCGCGGCCGATACATGGTTGGCCACCAGCGCGAACAAGGCCTGATCTTCCTCGCTGAAGGTGTGTTCCTGATCATAGCTCTGGATCACGATGGCGCCCAGCGCCTGGTGGTTTTGGTCCAGCAACGGGCAGCCCAGCCAGTGCTCGGCGATGGTGCCGATGCCGAATTCGATGTCGCCCTGCTGCTTCGAGCGATGTTCCTCCGCCGTCATCACCATGCTCTCGCGGCTCAGGATCACGGCCGCCGTCGGCGATTCGCCGGCCACCAGTTCGAACAGTTCGTCGCGGTCCGGCGCGTCATCGACTTCATCGACAAAATACACGAAGCGCACCTGATTGTCGGGACCATCCTGGTCGCACAGCGCCACAAAAAAATTGGCCGCATACATAATGCGGCCCAGCGCCGCATGCACGGCTTGCAGGAATTCGCTGATGTCAGTGCAGCTGCTGGATTTCTGCCCGATTTCGAGCAGCATGGTTTGAACGGCTTCCAACCGGGTCAGACGACTTTCCATCAGGATTCCTATCTTTCAGCAGGTCTATGCAAGTAGGAAATACTAGCAGGTCAGCGCGGCTTTTTGTAGCCGCTGGCGATCCAGTCGCCGGCGCTGCTGACACTCAGCTTGAAGGTTGGCGCCACCCGCACCTGGGCCAGTTGCTCGCCGTAGGGGTCGAATGCGGTCAGCGTCGCGTACGGGTCGTCCTCGTCCGGGATGATGTCAAGGTGCACCTTGACCTGCCCCTCGTCCGTGCTGACGAACACATTCTTGTGCAACTGCGCATGCAATTGCTGTTCGTGGCGGCGGATGACCTCGTTGGCCGTCTTGACCAGCGTATTGAAGGCATTTACGTCGAGCGGCTTGGGGTTCTTCTTGTCGCGGCCCATGGTCCACGGCCCCACCAGCGCCGGTTCCGGCTCGCCATCCTTGATCATCGCCACCGCCCAGCCCTCGTCATCATCGTTCTTGATCACGCGCGCAGTCCAGCCATTACCTTGCCACAAGCGGGCTTCCTGCACCGGCGCGTCATCGTCAGCTTGGTCGAAATCGGGGGCGTCGGTAGTCATGGCGTACAGCTCGCAGAAGTTGGCAGGGGCTAGCATGATAGTCGAAACGGCGGCCCGCCGCAGGTATGACACACAACATTGTGAAAGCTCACAAAAGTAGAGGAAATAGTCTAAATATTCCTGAGAATTGCCAAGGAAATATGACTATTATTAATTTGCAATCACCTGTTACTTTGCGGTACTGCACGTTGCACAGAGATACATCACGCACTTCCGAGCACTCAACAACGACAAAAGGAATGACCATGACTATCAGCAAAACCCTGCTGGCCAGCGCCCTCGCTGCGCTCGCCTTCAGCGCCCAAGCCGCCACGCCCAGCATCGACTTTTCGGCCGGTACGGTATCGTCCTTCGGCGGTGCCATCACCATTGATTTCGATAGCGGCCGCCCGGCCAATTATCTGGGCGGCGGCGACCTGTTCACCGGCTCGTCTGGCGAATATGCGCAACCGTTCGGCGCCACTGGTGCCTATCTGTCGCAAGGCACCTCGCCCGCCTCGCAGACCGGCACCACCAATGCCATGTTCGACGGTCTGAGCTATTTCGGCTTTTATTGGGGTTCACCCGACACCTACAACGTGGTGACGGTGCATACGGCGGATAACCAGGTCTACACGTATAGCGGCACCGATCTGGTGACAGCAGCGGGCGCCAACGCGCCGAGCTGGGGCAACCGCGACACCGGCATCTACGTCAACATCCATGCGAACGGTGCGCTGATTACCCAGGTTGATTTCGCCTCACCGACGCAGAATGCGCTGGAGACCGACAACCATGCCTATGTGTCGGCGGTACCGGAACCGGAAACCTATGCGATGCTGCTGGCAGGTCTTGGCATGGTGGGGTGGCTGCGTCGCCGCAAGGCCTAAGCGCCACCGCAGCACCGTCGGGCCGCTCACCAGCGGTAATGCGGTGCAGTCAAGGCGCAGGTCGGCTGGCAAACCCCACAGACAAAAAGCCGGGGTCAGACGGGGACGCTTTGCAGTCAAGGCGCAGGTCGGCTGGAAAACCCCACAGGCGGAAAGCCGGGGTCAGACCCGGCGGGTCTGACCCCAGTTCTTACGCCGCCTGGCCCACTCGAAGCCCGCTCATCGGCGGGCTTTTTTACGGCTGGCCCTGCGCCGCACCTCAGCACGACATGGCGGGCTGGCGCGGCGGCACGATCGGCGGACGCAGCGGTGTGATGCGCGGGTCGATGGCCGGTTCCGGCGTCTGGTAACTGAAGGGATTAATAATGATGGGCGGGATCGTCGGCGGCGCCGACGGCGGCCCGTTCGGTCCACCGGACAGATACTGTGCGCTACGCTGGCGCCACGTCCCGTTGCACACCGAGGGAATCGATTGCCCCTCGCTCAACACTAGACCAGCCATATTGCCCTCCCTGCACAAGGTAGGGTTTCAGTATAGGCAGGCATAACTTTAAATCAAGCATCGGTCCGGGAAAAATCCGCCCCGGGGCCGTCGCACGCCGTTTCATCCCGCCAAAACGGCGGTCTGTCGCAATCCGCTGGCTGGCGTCCGGCCCCGGCGCTACAGTTCAACCATGCCAAACGGCATCAACACACCATACCAAGAGGCCAGACCATGAATACCACGCTCAAAAAAGTGATCCCCGTCGCCATCATCGCCGCGCTGGCGATCGCCGCGTGGGCCAGCATCGGCAGTGACGACCTGCATTTGAATATCGATGGCGATGAAATCGACGGCCCGCTGGGCGTCATGTTGGGCATGCTGTTCGGCGGTGCCGGCCTGCTGATCGCCGCCATCGCGATGACCTGCGCCGCCGTCTTCGTGGGCCTGCTGTTTGCCAGCCTCGGCGTACTGATGGTGGTCGGCCTGGCCTTGCTGGCCGTGGTCCTGATCGCCGCCATCTCGCCGCTGCTGCTGCCGCTGCTGATCCCGGCCGGTATCTTCTGGTTCTTCACGGCACGCGCCCGCAAACAGCGTCAACAAGCGCTGCTGGAACACGCCGTCTAAGCCAGCCCCGTTTTCAACCGGAAGCGGCCGGGACCTGAACTCCCGGCCGATCCGCCTCCGCCCCCGTCACCACCACCCGATTGCGACCGCCCCGCTTGGCCCGGTACAAGGCCTGGTCGGCGCGGTTCAGCGCCATATCACCGCCACTGTCCAGCGCGCTCATGGTGGCAATCCCGATGCTCGCCGTCACCGTCACGCTGCGGCCGTCAAATGGCACGGGCGTGCTGGCGATGCGTTCGCGCAGCCGCTCGGCGAATGTCATGGCCGCCTCACGGTCGGCCCCCGGCAGCAGCAGCGCAAACTCTTCGCCGCCGACCCGGCCCAGCATGTCGACCTTGCGCACGCTGTCGCGCATCAGCGCCGCCCGATGGCGCCCCCCCGCCAACCCC
>JBGSBQ010000221.1:0-6286 GCA_041730475.1 Sphingomonadaceae bacterium | reverse complement strand
CCGACCGCGGCCGCGAAGTCCAGCAGTGGACGCCGCCCCAGCCGACGACATGGCGGCAGGCGGTTTCGATCGACAGGTTGCCGCCGTCGGCCATCAGGCGGACGACTTCGAGCTGGGTCGGTCGGCGCACGGTGAAGCTGTAGCGCCCGGCTACGATCATCGATTCGCGGCCTTTCTGGAAGCGGGCCAGGTCGAGTTTTTTCATCAGGCGGCGTAGGTGGTCAGGCCACCCAGCATGGTGATTTTCGCCGGCGAGACGGTGACGCCCTGTTTGCCGCCACCCGGGGCGCCGGTATAGCCGACGGTGCCGTACCACAGGACATAGACGCCATCCGGATAGAGCACCTTGAAAGCCTTGTTGGCGCGGATCTGGAAGGCGGTGATCATGGCCTGCTGGGCGGCGTTGGCCGGGTCCCACTGCATGGTCAGGTCGGCCGACTGGGCGGTGGCGCCGACGACAGCCTGGGTGTCCTGGGTGTCGTGAACCGTGGTGGTATCGACGACCTTGATTTCGCCGCCGGCGAAATTGAATTCCTGGACGCCGGTAATCGAGGTGCCGAGTGTGACCTTCTTCGCCGTACCGCTGGTGAAGGTGTTGTACAGCGTGGTGTCGACGCCGGTGGCGCCATCGATTCCGGATATCTGGAAAGAGGTTGTGGCGACGACGTTGACCACCTTGAACAAGCGGCCGTGCAGTTCGGACATACCCTGGATTTCGAGCAACACGACATCGCCATTGGCGAAGGTATGGCCGGCCGCGCTGAGGACGCCAGGCGCGGCCTTGGTGATCGCGGTGACGGTGGTCGGTGCGGCGATGGCCGATTCCATGAAGAGCTTGAGCCCGGCATTAATGTGGATGGTCATGAATTGATCCTAAAGGGAAACGGCCGGGTTTGTGCCGGCAATGAAGTAGGTGATCGGGTAGGTGATGCGATTGATGCCGCAGGGCTTTTCCAGGCTGTCGTCGACGTCGGGCTCGATGCGCGGGGCGAGGATCATCTTGACTAGCCCGCCAAAGGTCAGATCTGGTGTAGTGGCAATCTGTACCTGCACCTCCAGGGCGATCTGGTCGAGGATGTCTTCCATGTCGGCGCCGTCTTTGGCGTAGGCTTCGATCACCAGGTCGGCACTGCGCTGTTCGACGGCGTCGGTTGTGACACCGAGCAGTTCTCCGCTGTCATCACCGAGATAGACCTTGATGAATGGCGGGACAGCGGTTAGCGGGCGGGTGCGCTGGCCATGAACTGCGGCGCCCGTGGTGGCCAGGCCGGTGAGCCGGGCGACCAGGGCGTCGCGGATCTGGGTGCGGACGTGGCTCATGCTTCGTCCAGACGCAGTTGAGTAACGCCAGTGCCGTCAGGCTCGACGCCGACGACGGTGTAGTTTTTTCCGGCGATGATGACCGGGTTGCCGCGCTCAACCAGAACGGCCGAGACCAGGTGGAGCACCGGGCTGGTGCCATCGACCATGCCGCCGAATCCAGAGGCAAATCCGTTGTCGAAAATGCCGCGCGCCGGCATGCCATTGACGGTGACGTCGATGGCAAAGTCGGTGAAGAAGGCGGGCAGCGTTTCGGTCACTTGGCGGCCTTGGCCTTGCTTGCTTTTTTGGCGACGACTTCGACAGCTTCGTCGGCTTCGATTTCGACGATGCGCACCCGGCCGAGCGATTGCAGATAGGCTGCATCTGTTTTTTCCAGGCTGATGATCGGGCCGGCTTCGCCTTCGACGAGGTCGATGGGCTTGCCTTCGTGCCACATGGGCTTGAGAACTTGCGCTTCAACTTTCATGGGGATCTCCGTTGTTCAGGCGGGCGACCAGCGCCCGCCTGAATGCTTAGGTGATGGACGCAGCGGCGGAGAAGGCGCCCGGGATACGGACACCGACGTCGCAGGTCAGCAGGGCACGGACGCTGGAGATCGCGGCAGCGAAGTTGGCGTATGGATTGACGTCGATTTCGAGAACGCCCCACTCGGCCTGCAGCACGCCGCGGCGGAAGTTGCCGAAGAGCGCGGTGGTGGCTGCCATTTGCGGTGTGCCAAACGCGGAGAAGCCATCGACCTTGCCTTCAAGGACGTTGCCATCCCACAGCGGGGTATCGGTGCTGGCGAAGCGCTGGCGCTGCTTGAGCAGGCCGGCGACGCCGTTGGTCGTGACGTAGGCGCAGTCGGCGGACAGGGCGTTGGCGGCGGCGACGTCGGTCTGGAATTCGATCAGCTTGGCGTAGTCGAGTGAAGTGCCGACGACAGAGCCGATGCCGGACGTGGCGAGAATGCCGGTCGGCTGGCCGCCTGTGCCAGAGCCGTTGATCAGGGCGTAGTCACGGGCCAGCGCGATCTGGATTGCCATGTCTTCGCTGATCAGCATGTCGGCATCCGGCGTGGCCTGCATTTGCAGCAAGCGCGTGACATCAACCAGGGCGCCGACCGTTTTCGGACGGAACTGCACGATGCCGATGGTTTGCTGCGATTCGGTAATAGCCGTGGTTTCGGTCGAGAGCCAGTAGGCCGTCGATGCACCGGTCTGCTTGGTGATGTCAAGGTTACCGACCAGGTTGGTCAGCGTGCGGACGCCAAGCTTGGTGGCGATCTGTTCGGCGCGCATCAGCTCGATGAATTCGGACGGGCGCAATTCGGTGCCGACCATGTTGCCGCCGTTGGCAGCGGTGCCGACTAGCATGTCGCGGCGCTGGACTTCGAGGGGGATGAAAAAGCCCTTACCCGTGCCAGAGCGCTGGATGCCGGCAGCCTTCATGCGCTGCTCGACGTCGGTGGACATTTCGCGCTCGAACCCGGCGTTGCTCCAATCGCCTTCGACCATGGCGCGGATGGCCTTGGTGATCGAATAGCGCTGGGCTTCGGCTGGTTTCATGCCGGTGGCTGGGTTCCACTTGATGCCCTTGGCGGAAATATGGTCCATCAACTGCTTGGTGAATTCGGCGGCCGGCATGCCGGAATCGATGGCGGCGTCGGCCATGGCCATGGCGCCGTCGAAGTCCTTGAACTGTTTGCCCATGGCGCGTATTTCGGTAATGCGCGACATGGCGCCTGCGACAGCGGCGCGCTCGATGGCGGCGACGTCGACCGTGGTTTCGACTGCTTCAGTCATGCTGATCTCCTGAGAGGATTTGTTGGTTTCCGGCTCGGCCGGCGGTTCGTTGGATGCCCGGCTGCGGCCAAGGCCGACAGACGTATCGGCAGGCACTGTCACGAGCGAGTTTTCGAGGATTTCCCAGTCCGTGACGCGGTAGGTTGTCGGCTCGTTGGCGGCTCGTTCAAATGCCCCGGCGGCGGCATCCAGGGCGCGCCGGAAGACGGTCAGTTCGCCCGGCGCTTCCCGGTTACAGCGGGTAAGCACGCGGTCGAATAGCTGGCCGTCCAGGGTTCGTTCAATTTTTTCGCCAGATTTGGCGGTGGTCTGCTCGATGATCTGATGGATCTCGTAGCCGGTTGAGGTCTTGGTCAGGTGCCCACCGGTGACCAGCTTGATGGTCTTGCCTTCGTCGGCCGCCCAGCTGATCGAGACATTGCCGCGCACGACGTTGTCGGCATCGGCCCGGACGCTGCCCGGAACGTGGTGGCCGCGCAGGGCGTCCCAGTCGTGGTTAAAGAGCAGCGCGCCGCTGTCGTTGATGCGATCGAGGCGTACCGAGGACGGGGTGCAATCCAGCACCTCAATGCCCCACCAGCGCTCGTAGGGAACGGCGCTGGCGAAAGCGAGTTCGACGACCAGGTCCTGGCCATCGACCAGACTGTCGGCGCGCTTTGCTTCAAACCGTAATTCGCGGGTCAAACTCATGGTGAAACCTCCATGAGTGACGTTTTACCGAGCAGGAGCGAAGCGTTTAAGGCACGGGAGTTCGCGGCTGAAGCAGACGCAAAAAAACCGCCCGAGGGCGGTTGGTTTGTTTCCAGCTACTGGATCAGGTGCCTACCGGCGGATCAGGATCACGTTCCTTTCGGAGTTGGCGAAATTACATCACGGTGCAGAGGGGATTAGATTTCAGAGCGGCGCATAAACGCCGGCCTGCTTCATGTGTATTTCGTCAGCCAGCTTGTAGGCGCCTCCAACTTTGGCATAAACCGCAGTTGAAAACACATATACCCCGCCTACCTTGACGAACACACCAGTGCCACTAGATGATCCGGAAAACAACTGGGAATCAAATACAGCATTTCCAGTTTCCCGTTGATCGGAATAGACGTTAGCCATTTAAGCCACCGTCACCGGACCAGAGAAGGCTTTATGCGTTGTCGCTGGATTGCCGTCCGAATCGGTGACGATCAGCCACCCCACTTGCCCTGGCGTCTTGGTCGAGTTGGGCAAGCTGACCGTCAAGACCCCGGAGGCGTCTGTGCTTTCGATGCTTCCTTTGTCAGTCGGGGCAACAAATGCATCCGGCGTCACCTGGTCGAACCACGCCCATTTAAGACCTGTCAAACTCGACGCCGCCGCACCAGCGGCAGAGACGAGACTGAGAGTGACGCTGGCGACAGACACAATCATCGATCTGATAGCCGAGTATGCCCGCAGCGCGACTTCGGTGATCTCTGGCGAGGTCGAATAGTGGATAGAGCTGGAAAAAGCGCCGTTCATGTCGGCCATTGCATAAACATTGCTGTTGGTGGCGGCGACGTTGGTAATGGCGGCATGGATTGCATTGAATCCAGTATCGCTCGCACCCGTACCGCCCGTGCCTGCCGTGTTTCCAGTGGCGTTCAGATTCATCAGCACCCATTTCGCGCCGGTAAAACGACTCACCCAGTCGTTGATCAGCGCATTCAGCGAAGACTCATAGGATGAGCGGGTTGTCGCGTTGGTGCAGTCGGCCTCGCCTTGCCACCAGAGAACCGCCTTATGGGCACCGATTGTCGTCGCCACCGCAAGCATGGCTCCGTACAGCGTGCTGGTAGAGGTCGACACCACCCATGCAGATATCGCAGTTGACCCAAGGGCGCACGGCACGAACGCCACAGGGACTCCGTCTGCCATGCAGGAGGTCGCCAATTTGCCAAAATATGTATTGTTCGCGGTCGATGACGTTGCCTGTACTGCATAGGTCGCGGCGGCGGCGCCATAGATAGAGGCATTGGTCGTCTTGGAAAACGGATCGGTCGAGGTTTCAACGTTTTCACGCCAGCGGCCCGTCTTGTCGTAGATGGATGCCTTCCATCCAGCGTGAGCGCCGGGCGCCGAGGCAGGGACATACGGTCCCGATCCGCCGCCGACATGATTGGACTGACCCGCCACAATAAAAACATCGCCAACACCCACCGAGACTATCGTCGCGTTGACGCCGGTATTATTGGAGAACCGGATAGAAAGATCACCCTGACCTGGCCCGGTCAGCGTCACCGTGGCATCGAATACGCCGCCCGACGGTGATGCGACCAGCGTGGCCCAGCTTCCACCGTTCCATTGATACTGGATAGTGGTCGGCGATCCGGTGTAGGTGCCGGTGATTCTGACTGATGCCTGATTGGACGCATCGCGCTGGAATGTGCGAAATGGCACCGCGGCGGTCGCTGGCGTGCCAGGGACCGTAAAGGCGATGGAATCCGTATTGACCGTTATTCCGGTGATGGCGGGTGAAACAACAGTCGTCTGGTTGGTTTCTCTAGCGAGCAGGCTTCCAGTTCCTGCTGCCAATGTGAATGTCGCAGACCATGCGCCTGAACCAATCGTTGCGCTAGATCCGGTTACCCATGATCCGCCATTGTGCTGCACAGCAATGCCGGTCGGGAGTGTTCCGACATAGGTGCCGGAAATAGTGGTCGTGGAAGCAATCGTGCTGCCTGTTGTCGGGCTGGTGATGGCAATGGAATCGGCGACGGATGAGTTTGCTTCCGTGTCCCAAAAGTTTTTGCCGATGGCGCTCAGTGTCGCATCCGAATGGCCGACGCTCCATGCCTTGACTGCTGCAACACCGGCAACGCCGCCCGTCCCGCTGAGGGCAATAAACGTCTTTGCCGCCCATGTCGCATCGAGCGGTGTCGTATTCGTAGCGCCTGCATTGTTGCGTGCGACGATATTGGTCTGACCTGTCACGTCTTGCGTGAAGATCGACATCGCCCCACTGATTCGGCGAATCCAAATCATGAAGGTGCGATTGACTGGGTAGAACGTCGCGCTCACCGACGACCCTAGTGGGCATGATGTGGACCCAGCTGTCGTTATGTACCAGCCGACTCCGCTATCTTCTTGCACCGTGACACTGAGTGCCGTACCAGCCGCCCCAGAAAGCCGAAACTCCTGCGACTTACCAGAAGCAGGGAGGGTTGCGGGCG
>JBGSBQ010000220.1:0-6294 GCA_041730475.1 Sphingomonadaceae bacterium | reverse complement strand
CCACGTCACCGACGTCACCAACGCCAGCAGGACCCTGCTGATGGATCTGCACACCCTTCAGTGGAGTAGCAAGCTGCTCGGTGTGTTCGACATCCCAGAGGCGATGATGCCGGAGATCGTGTCGAACGGCGAGGTGTACGGCCGGTGCACGACGGTCCTGCGCGGAGTGCCCATCTCCGCAGCCCTCGGCGACCAGCAGGCCGCACTGTTCGGCCAGATGTGCTTCGAGCCCAGCGATGCCAAGTGCACCTACGGCACCGATGGGAACACACGCAGCTGATCATTGACGTAGTCGATGGCAATGGCGGCATGTTCTCACTCGATAACGGCACCGGCAAACGGTTCCTGACCCGTTCGCGCCTGTTCACCGATGAGGAGCTGGCGCTGTTAAGTAGTCCCGAAGTTGTACGCACCATAAAACCATAATAGAGGAGAAGACTGTGAAGAAAACCATCATCGCGTCGTTGATTGGTGTCAGCCTGCTGTCGCAGGTTGATGCAGCCAACGTCACTACGGCCATGCTGAACAGCACCGCCACTAACGGCAACAGCGTGCTGTCGTCTGGCCTGGGTTCGGAAGGCCAGCGTTTTTCGCCGCTGACGCAGGTGAACACGAGCACCGTGTCCAAGCTGGTTCCGGCCTGGTCGATGTCCTTCGGCGGCGAGAAACAGCGCGGCCAGGAATCGCAACCCCTGATCTTCAACGGCAAGATGTTTGTCACGGCGTCGTACTCGCGTATCTTCGCAGTCGACCTGAAGACCGGCACCAAGCTGTGGAAGTATGAACACCGTCTGCCAGACGGCATCATGCCATGCTGCGACGTAGTCAACCGCGGCGCCGCCTTGTACGGCAACCTGGTCATCTTTGGCACGCTGGACGCGCAACTGGTGGCATTGGACCAGGACACCGGCAAGATCGTCTGGAAAGAAAAAGTCGATGACTATGCAGCCGGCTACTCGATGACGGCAGCGCCGCTGATCGCGGACGGGTTGCTGCTGACCGGCGTGTCCGGTGGCGAGTTTGGTATCGTCGGGCGTGTGGAAGCGCGCAACCCGATGACCGGTGAGCTGGTATGGACTCGTCCGACCGTCGAAGGCCATATGGGCTATCGCTACGACAAGGATGGCAAGGCGATCGAAGCAGGCGTGTCGGGCACGGTCAACAAGACCTGGCCGGGCGACCTGTGGAAAACCGGCGGTGCGTCGACCTGGATGGGCGGTACCTACGACTCCAAGACCGGTCTGGCCTACTTCGGTACCGGCAACCCGGCACCATGGAATAGCCACCTGCGTCCTGGCGACAATCTGTACTCGTCGTCGACCGTCGCACTGGACCCAAAGACTGGCCAGATCAAATGGGCCTATCAGGGTACGCCGAACGATTCGTGGGACTTCGATGGTTCCAATGAATTCGTCACCTTCGACATGGATGGTAAGCGTTATGGCGGCAAGGCTGACCGCAATGGCTTCTTCTATGTGATCGATGCGAACAACGGCAAGCTACAGAATGCCTTCCCGTTTGTGCGCAAGATTACCTGGGCATCGAGCATCGACCTGAAAACCGGTCGTCCTAACTTCATCAAGGAAAATCGTCCTAGCGATCCGACCAAAGGTGAAGAAGGCAAGAAGGGCAGTACCGTGTTCGCGGCGCCAGCCTTCCTCGGCGCGAAGAACCAGATGCCGATGGCGTACAGCCCGCAGACCAAGATGTTCTATGTACCGGCCAATGAGTGGGGCATGGATATCTGGAATGAGCCAATCAGCTACAAGAAGGGCGGCGCTTTCCTGGGTGCTGGCTTCACCATTCGGCCTCTGAACGACGACTACATCGGCGCTCTGCGCGCGGTTGATCCGAAGTCCGGCAAGATCGTGTGGGAAGTGAAGAACAACGCGCCATTGTGGGGCGGTGTGATGACCACGGCTGGTGGTTTGGTGTTCTACGGTACGCCTGAAGGCTACCTGAAAGCGCTGGACGCGAAGAGCGGCAAAGAGCTGTGGAAGTTCCAGACCGGCTCCGGCGTGGTCGCGCCACCGATCACCTGGCAGGATGGCGATACCCAATACGTGGCCGTGGTTTCCGGCTGGGGTGGCGCGGTACCACTGTGGGGCGGCGAAGTGGCGAAGAAGGTTAACTTCCTCGAACAGGGCGGCTCGGTATGGGTCTTCAAACTGTCCGGTAAATAATCATGCAATGCCCGCGGCGATGCCACGCTGCGGTCTCTTTACTGACGGCTTCGGCCGTCAGTTTTTTTTTGTACGGTCAGTTTCGGAACAGTGCTGCATCGGTGCTGATCCGTATCAGCACAGCTGGCATAAGGCGCGCTTTGATTCTCCCTGTGTGAGCGGTGTGGCACGCAACTTGCCACTATCGAAGTACATCGTAGCGATGTACCTAACCAACCGATAAAAAATCAAAGGGAGACAATCATGAAAAAAGCACTCATGCTGGGCGCAATCGCAATGGCCGGATCGCAGGCGCAAGCGGTCGATTTCAAGGCCGGTGACTGGAACGTATCGCTGGGCGGTATCGTCAATGCCTACTACACCCAAGTGTCCTGCAGCGGCGACGCTGTCGGCGGGCTGGCGCTGGGCGGCAAGGGCCTTGGCTGCGGTGGCGAAAGCAGCCGCACCACCATCGGCAACGGCCTGCTGCCGAACGGTCTGGTGACGTCGGCCAGCTCGCGTCAGGGCGACTTTGATGTGAAGGCCCTGATCGGCATGTACAATGCCACCGCCACCGACAGCGCCATTGCTGCCAACAGCGGTATCGATGTCCGTCAGGCCTACTTCACCTTTGGTAACGCCGACATGGGCACCATCAAGCTCGGTCGCGACAACGGCATCTTCGGCGCCGGTGCCATCTTCGGCGACATGACCTTGATCGGTGCCGGCGCACCGGTGCAGGCGACCCAGCGCGGCCGCGTCACGCTGGGCCACATCGGCGCCGGTTACAGCTATGTCGGTTACTACGGCCAGATTGGCTATAGCGCACCGAAGTCGGCTTCCGGCATCGGTTTTGACGCCGCGCTGGTCAGCCCAATCGCCGACACCCCTATCGTCGCTGGCGCGCGCTACTCGGCCAAGACCAGCCCGCAAGTGCAAGCGCAAGTCAGCTATGCCATGGATGGCTTCAAGAGCTGGCTGGGCGTGAAGACGCAAAAGTTTTCGTCGGTGACGCCGGGCGTTGGCGACTTCACGATGTCGGGCGTGGAAGCGGGTGCCTCGTACAGCGCTGGTGCACTGGGCGTGCTGGCCAACTTCCAGGGCGGTAAAGGTCTGGGCATCCTGTCCGATGCTGACCAGGGCGACACCAAGTCCAAAGCCTACTTCGTACAAGCGACCTACAAGCCGGATGCCAAGGTCAAGGTCGGTGTTGGATATGGCCTGAGCCGCAACGACGACAACACCGTCGGCACCGGTGGCCTGAAGTCGAATGCCAACCTGACCGTGGGTGTGTACTACTCGCTGACCAGCGCAATCACGCTGGTGGGTGAAGTTGGTCAGACCCGCTCGAAGGGCTTTAACGGCGGCGAAGGCAAGATGAATGGTGGTTCGCTCGGCGGTATCATCTTCTTCTAATAGGGCGATGACTGTGGCCGCTATCTCACGTTGCTTACGTCGTCTGGCAGTGTCGCTGTTGCTGGCGTTGCTGGCGTTGCCGGGCTGGATGGCGCCGGCGCAGGCCGGCGTGATGACCAAGGCGGAGATGGCGCGCCGCTTCCCCTCACCGATGATGGTCGGTGAGCGGGACAGCGAATTGCCGGTGTGGCCGCTGTTTCGGCAGAACGGCACCGCGACCGAACTGGCTGCGTATGTGTTTGAATCGATCGACCTGGCGCCGATTCCCGGATTCTCCGGTGTGCCTTTGAATTTGCTGGTGGCGATCGATCCCAAGGGCGGATTTATCGGCGTCGAGGTGCTCTCGCATCACGAGCCGGTATTCCTCGATGGGCTGGGCGAAGCGCCGCTGTTCCAGTTCGTCAAACAGTATCAGGGCCTGTCCCTGAAGCAGAATGTCAGCATCCAGACCGGCACCCATAGCGCGCGCACGTCTGATGCGGCGCATGCCTATATCGATGGCGTGTCGAAGGCGACAGCGTCGGTGCGCATCATCAATCAAAGTATTTTGTCGGCGGCGTTGAAGGTGTCGCGCAAGAAGCTCGGCTTCGCGCAGGGACGCGATCCGGATATGCTGGCTCGCATCAAGATGGATCTGCTGGAGCCACTGACGGTGCGGCAGATGCTGGACCAGGGGCTGATCCAGCATCTGCGGGTCAGCAACCGCGAGGTGGAAAAGCTGTTCGCCGGCAGCGCGGGTGCCGGGCTCGATGCGGAAGCGCTGGCGAAGCCGGATGACACGTTTATCGACCTGTATCTGGCCAATGTGGCAGTGCCCAGCGTGGGGCAGGCTTTGCTGAATGCGCGCAGCTGGACCAAATTAAAGAATCGTCTGGAAGAGGGTGACCAAGCGTTCATGGTGATGTCGGCCGGACGTTACAGCATCGTTGGTGATGACTTCGTGCGCGGCAGTGTTCCGGACCGGATCCTGCTGCAACAGGACGGCCTGCCGGTCGACATGCGCGACCTCGATCAGGATCCGGTGCTGGCTCAGACTGCGGCGGAGCTGCCGTCGGCCAGCGTCACAGTGCTGCGTGTGATTGGCCAGGCCGGCCTCGATCCGGCATCGACGCTGAAGTTCACGCTGCCCGTGATACGCAACAAGGGCATCGTCTACCCCGAGCGCATCAGCCGCAACCTCGAACTCAGTTATCAGCTGCCGGCGCGCTATGTGATCGCCGCGCAGGGTGGTCCCAAGTCGTGGCAGGGCATCTGGCAGGACCGCCGTAACGAGCTGCTGGTGCTGGGCGCAGGCCTGCTGGTACTGGGTGCCGCGCTGATCATGCAGAGGCGCCTGACCGTCAACGGCAAGCACTTTGAATGGTTCCGGCGGGGCTATCTGGCTTACACCATTTTGTTCATCGGCTATTACGCGCAAGGCCAGCTGTCAATCGTCAATCTGACCGGCGTGATTCAGGCCCTGATGGCGCAGCGCGGGCTGGAATTCATGCTGTACGATCCGATGACGGTATCGATATGGGCCTTCGTGCTGGTGTCGCTGGTGGCGTGGGGACGCGGCACCTTCTGCGGCTGGTTGTGCCCCTTCGGCGCGCTGCAGGAGGTGACCGGCAAGCTGGCGCGGGTGCTGCGCTTGCCGCAACTGAAAATCCACAGCAAGGTGGATGTGCGTCTGAAATGGATCAAATACGTGCTGCTGGCGGCGATCATCGCCAGCGCCTTCTTCAGCAGCGAGATCACCGACAAGCTGGTCGAGCTGGAACCGTTCAAGACCGCCATCACGCTGAACTTCGTGCGTTCGTGGCCATACGTCGCCTACGCCGTCGGACTGCTGGTCGGCAGCAGCTTTGTCTACAAATTCTACTGCCGCTATTTGTGCCCGTTTGGTGCGGCGCTGGCGCTGCTGGGCCGATTCCGCGTGCTGGACTGGATTCCGCGCCGTAGCGAGTGCGGCACGCCGTGCCAAACTTGCCGCCATCGCTGTGATTACCAGGCCATCAAGCCGAGTGGCGCCGTGGTCTACGACGAATGCTTCCAGTGTATGGACTGCGTGGTGATCCATGCCAGTGACGAGAAATGCGCGCCGCTGATGCTGGAAGTGAAGCGCGCCCGAACCATACCAATACACGCTGCAAAATAGGGGATACGATGAAGCGGAGGACTTTTGTGGGCGCCTCGCTGGGCGCAATGGCGGCAACGGCGGTATGCGCATGGCCCTCGGGCTCCCGGCTGCATAGCGGTGCGGCGCTGGCGTTTGGCACCACGATCTCACTGCAAGTAATACACGATGATGCAGAACTGGCGATGCGCGCTATCGAGGATGGCTTGCATGCGGTGCAGGGCGTGGATCGCCTGATGAGCGTCTACCGGCCCGGCAGCCAGGTCTGGCAGCTGAACCGCGATGGCTGGCTGGCCAAGCCTGATCCGCGCCTGCTGGCGGTGCTGGCGCAGGCGCGTCAGCTGTCCGAGCTGACCGATGGCGCTTTCGATGTGACGGTGCAGCCGCTGTGGCAGGCCTACAGCGCTGCTGCCGCGCAGGGCGGGCTGCCATCCGATGCGCAGCGCAGCGCGGCGCGCGCGCTGGTCGATTGGCGGTTGTTGGATCTAAACTATAATTGGAAGGATCGGGAAAATCGATAATAATTACATCGTATTTTTTGGTAGTTGTTTTCGCCCAAAGGAAAGCATCTTGGTTATGAATCGTGACTTTTTTATTGAG
>JBGSBQ010000219.1:0-6297 GCA_041730475.1 Sphingomonadaceae bacterium | reverse complement strand
GCGCAGGAGATGGCCAGCCTGTTTGCCAGCTTTGGTATCGCCATGCTCATTGGCGTGATCTGCATCTACTGCGTGCTGGTGCTGCTGTTCACCGACTTCATGCAGCCCATTACCATTCTCGCGGCGCTGCCGCTGTCGATCGGCGGCGCCTTTGTCGCGCTGCTGGTGACGGGGCGGGCGCTGTCGATGCCGTCGATGATCGGCCTGATCATGCTGATGGGGATCGTGACCAAGAACTCGATCCTGCTGGTCGACTATGCGATTTTGGCGCGGAAGGAAGGCATGAGCCGCTTCGACGCACTGGTAGACGCCTGCCATAAACGCAGCCGTCCGATTCTGATGACCACCATCGCCATGGGTGCCGGCATGATGCCGCTGGCACTGGGCTGGGGTGCCGACCCGAGCTTCCGTTCGCCGATGGCGATCACGGTAATCGGTGGTCTGATCACGTCGACCTTATTGAGCCTGCTGGTGGTGCCGGCAGTGTTCACCTATATCGACGACCTGGAACATTTACTGAAACGTATGCTGGGCAAACTGCGCCGCCAGCCAGCTTCACATTAAAGGAGACCGCAATGCACTACGAGATCAAAGAACTGCCCGCCGTGCGGGTTGCCTACCTGCGCTACAAAGGCCCGTTCGGCGTGGCGCTGGGCGAGTTTTGGAAGGAAGTCTTCACGCCGTGGACCAAGGCCTACGGGCTGGTGAACAAAGTCACTTATGGCGTGGCGCAAGACGATCCATCGACCACGCCGGCCAACGAATGCCGCTACGACGCCTGCGTCGAAGTGAGTGCCGAATATCCGGTGAAGGCGCCGGCGCAGGAAGGCCAGCTGGCAGCCGGACGCTATGCGGTAGCGCAGTTCAAGGGCACGGCGGGCGACATCGGCGCCGCCTGGAGCGCACTGATGGCGCAGCTGCACAGCGAAGGCAAAGCAGCCGCAGGCGCCTGCTACGAACGCTATCCAGCCGACGGCGTGATGGACCCGGCGACCGGCATCTTCGACGCAGAGTTGTGCGTCCCGCTATCAAGCCCACAGGCGTAAATCCGGGGTCTGATCCTAATGCCGTTAAGCTAAAGTGCCGTAGCGTGCGCTTGCACCCCAAGACCAAACCAGGGGTCAGACGGGGTTTGCCAGCCAATCTGCGTCTTCGCTATCAACCCCACAAGCGTAAATCTGGGGTCAGACCCGGCGGGTCTGACCCCAGCTTTTGCGGTGGGGGTAAAAATGCGCCGCTGCCCCGCACAAACAATCAATCGCCCCAGCCGCCGCCCATGGCCCGGTACAGATCAACGGAGGCCTGCAAAATCCGCGTCTTCAGCTGCAAGCGTCCAACGTCCGTCGTGTACAACGTACGCTGCGCATCGAGCTCCTCCAGATACGACGCATACCCATTCGCATGACGGTTATGCGCAATCCGCAGCGTCTCCGCCGCAGTCGCCCGCCGCGCATCATTCTGCACCGCCTGCTCCTTCAAGCGCAGCAGCGCGCCCAGCCCATTATCAGTTTCCGCCAGCGCTGTCCGCACCACATTCTCATACGCGATCAGCGCCTGATCACGCTGCGCCGCCACCGCAGCGGTCTGCGCCTCGATCCGTCCGCCCTCAAACAGCGGCGCCGACACCAGCCCCGTCAACCGCCACAGCGCGGTCGGCGCATTCAACACATCATGCAGCTTCAAGTTCTGCACCCCGCCCACCGCCGTCAGCGCAAAGCGCGGCAGCACCTGCTTGCGGGTCGCCTCCAGATTGGCATTCAGCGCCGCCAGATTCAGCTCGGCCCGCGCAATATCGGGCCGCCGTTGCAACAGGTCGGACGGCAGCCCGGCCGGCACTAGCGGCGGCTGCAAATCGGCCAGCGCTGTACCGCGCGCGACCGGCCCCGGGTTGGCGCCACTCAGCAACGACAAGGCATTCTCCTGCTCAAAGATGGCGCGCCGCAGCGGCGCCACCTGCTCCGCCGTGGCCTGATATTCGGCCTGCGCCTGCAGCCATTCCAGCCGCGAGCTATAGCCGACTTCAAACTGGCGCTGCGCCAGCTGGCGCGATTGTTCGCGCAGTGTCAACGTCGCCTCAGTCAGCGCCAGTTGCGCATCCAGCCCACGCAGGTTCAAGTAGCCCGAAGCCACCGTCGCCGCAATCGACAGCGCCGCCGCATCGGCGCTGGCCTGCTCCGCCGCATAACTGGCGCGAGCAGCGTCGGTCTGTTGCGCCAGCCGGCCCCACACATCGATCTCATAACTGGCCTGGAACTCGGCCTGGTACACATTCGTCACATACGGTACGCCGTTATAGGCCAGCTGGCGGGTGCGCGTAGGCGCACAGTCAACCATAAACCTCCGCTGCAGCGCCGCACCCCCCACAGGCAACTGGGCCCGGTACAGCGCCACGCGGGAACGTGCGATGCGCAAGTCGCCATTGCGTTCCAGCGCCGTCGTCACCAGCGCGTTCAGGGCCGGATCGCCGAACCCCAGCCACCACTGCCGCTCCAGCGCCGGTGCGCCGGGGCCGGGACCCGCTGTAGTGCGCCATGTGGCCGGTGTCTGCAACGTGGTCGCTGGCGGTGGCGGGGCCGGTATCGCGCAGCCGGCCAGCAGCAACGCCGCCAACAGCGGTGCCAGTAGCGGCGGCGCTGCGCGAGCAGTCGGCGCCATCGTCATCGCCGCACTCCCGCCACAGTTTCGGCGCCAGCATCGTTCAGCACCGCCGATGTATCGATGCTGACGTTCACCGACATCCCCGGCCGCAGCCGCCGCGCCGGCGCCTGTCCGCTGTCGATGCGGATGCGCACCGGGATGCGCTGCGCAATCTTCACGTAATTACCGGTCGCATTATCGGCCGGCAGCACGCTGAATTCCGAACCGGTGGCCGGCGAGATGCGTTCCACCTGCCCGGTCAGCGTGGCGCCATCCAGCGCATCGACCTTGAAGGTGGCGCTCTGCCCCACCTGCACCGCGTTCATCTGCGTCTCTTTCAGGTTGGCGATGACCCACAACTGGCGCGGCACCAGTCCCATCAACTGGGCACCGGTATTCACATACGCGCCCTTGCGCACCGTGACCTGTCCCAGCTGGCCGTCCTCGGGCGCCGTGATGCGGGTGTTATCCAGATCGACCTGAGCCGCCTTCAACGCCGCCTCGGCATTCGCCACCGCCGCCTGCAACGACAGCTTGTTGACCACCACCGTCTGCACCTGCTGGCGCGCGATCTCCAGACTGGCCTGCGCCTGCTGGACGGCGGCGATGGTCTGCGCCTTGGCCGCTTTCGACTGATCCTGCTCGCGCAGCGACAGCGAACCATCGGCGGCCAGCTGGCTGACCCGGCTCAGATCCGCCACCGACTTGGCCGCCTGCGCCTGCGCATTCGCCAGCGTGGCCTGATTCAGCGCCACACTAGCCTCGGCACTACGGCGCGCCTGCAGCCAGTTGGCCAGCGCCGCCTGCTGCGCCGCCAGCTGGGCTTGCGCCTGCTGCAAGCGCTGCTGGTAAATGCGGTCATCCAGCTGCACCAGTACCTCGCCCTGCTTCACCAGCTGGAAGTCCTGTACCTTGACGTCCGTCACATAGCCGGGCAACTGGGTACCAATCAGCGTCACCTGCCCCCGTATCAGCGCATTCTCGGTCGACACGATGGCACTGCTGAACGGCGGCAGCCGCCACGCATACAGCACGATCAGCACGCCGGCCAGTGCCACCAGCCCGAAGGCGGCGCCGGCGATCCATTGCTGGCGACTGTCTGGCGCTGGCGGGGACGAAACGGGGAGTTCAGGTGTAGTCGACATGGCAGCTCAGCGGGATCCGGAATTGTTCAATGAAACCTGCGCCATGCCGGTCTGCGCATTCTGCGCGGGCACGGCCTGGCAACGGGTACAAATGCTCCACAGGTAGCGCGCCAGCAGCCACGCCAGCGTGAGCAGGGCAATCGCAGTAATCAGTAAAAACACATCGTTATAGGCCAGGATATTGGCTTCGCGGGTGGCCGCCGCGCCCAGTGCCGCCACCCCCTGCGCCGAGCGGGTGGCCGGATCGGCCAGCGTGCCTGCCAGGCTGGCGCCACCGGCCTGCACCCGCGCTGCCACCTGCGGATCGAGCAGTGTCAAATGCTCGACCAGCAGGCTGGAATGGAATTTCTCGCGTACCGACTGGAAGGTCGTAATCAGCGCCGATCCGAGCAGACTGCCCAGATTTTGCGTGATGCTGAACATGACCGAGAAGCTGACCAGATTGTTCGGCGCCGCAATCACGGCACCAAAGCCGGAGACAAACGTCGGCCCGATGAAGAAGCCGCCGCCGAAGCCCAGCAGGAACTGGCTGACATACAGGTCGGCCGGACGGGTCAGGTTGGTGGCGTCCGCATCGAGCCAGGCGCCGTAGGCCATCACCAGCAGCGAAAAAATCAGCATCGGTTGCAGACGCGCCGGCGTGATCAGCATGGCGCTGGACGCCAGTCCCATAAAGGTGCCCGCCATGACCACCCACCACAGCGTCATCATCTGGTCATTGTTCAAGCCCAGCGTTTGCAGGAAGCCGACGGTGCCGCTGGCCTCCGACTGTACGATGCGGATCAGCAGCACCGACAGCGCCAGGCGGGCGATATTCGCATTACTCAGCCAGCGCGTATTCAACAGGGGACGGGCGCGGTTATGCTCCACCGTCAGCGCGGCGGCGATCAGCACGATGGCGCCGACCAGGCTATAGCCGAGCCAGACTGATTCCCGCCACCAGACGGTGCGGCCCAGCGCCAGCACGGCGCACAGCAGCGCGACCCCGGGCGCGAACAGGCCGAAAGTCAGAAAGTCGAGTTTTTCAAACGCTTTCATGCGGTCGCCGGGCGGCAGTTTCAGCGCCAGCACGCAGGCCAGCGACAGCAGCGCCAGTCCCAGTTCAAACAGGTACAGGCCGCGCCATTCGCCAAATTCCAGCAGCTCGGACGAAAACAGCCGCGCCATCGGCAGCGCCAGCTGGGGGAAGCCGATGCCCAGCACTACCGCTTTCAGGCGATGCTGGGCCGGGAACGCTTGCAGCACGTAGTACAGGCCCAGCGTCGACAGCGCCGCACCCGACATGCCGTGCGCGGCCCGCACCGCGATGGCCGACGCCAGCCCGTGCACGAACAGGTGGGCCACGGTGGCCAGCGCATACAGCAGCAGGAATAATTCGGTGAACAGGCGCAGGCCGAACTGCTGGCGAAACTTCACCAGCAGCAGATTCATCGACACATTCGCCATCACATAGGCGGCCGGCAGCCACTGGATCTCGGACGAGTACACGCCCAGCGAGCCCTGCAGGTAGGGCAGGTTGACGGCCACCAGCGCGTTGCCGAGGCCACCGGTGACGGCCACGATCAGGCCGACGATCAGGAAGGCGACGCGGCGCTCGGTCGGATGATGGGGACTGGAAGGCGACCCCGGTAGCAGAGGCTTTTCATGCGGCAGCCATTTCTGGGGAGCGTATATGTCCATACGTCGCGGAAGGTGGGTGGCTCGGGTCGCGCTGCTCCCTCCCATGGGAAAGACGCTGGTGTGAGGATATCACTACCAGCGTCCGGTTTGCAGATTTTGATGGGCTACTAAAGGCAGAGGGCTGCCTTACAGCGTGCAGCTTTATTTGCGGGCACTGAACAGGCGTGACAGGCCATAACCGGCGGCCGCCGCCAGCAGCACCGACAGCGCCGGGCTGTTGCGCACATAGCCACGCCCCGTTTCGGTAGCACGCTGGCAGGCCTGACCCACTTGCTGGCTGCGCTGCATCAGTGTCTGGTGTGCGCCCTCGACGCCGTCGGCGACTTTGTCCACGCCTTGATGCGCGCCATTGGCCAGCAGCGCGGTGGCCGGTGGCACCTGTTCGGCGGCCTTGTCGATCGCGCTGTGGGCTTCGGCCCGCAAGTCCTTGCCGATCTGGGTGATGCCGTCGCGGGCGAGATTGAGTTTGGTATCGTTGCTGTTTTCCATGATGAGGTCCTTGTCTGGTTCTGGGGCGGGCTGCCAATGCAGTGCAGATGCCACAGTAGCCGTTCAGCGCCGGCCCGACCGTGCGCTAGCTAACAAAGCCGTATGTCAAAGCCGTACTGGCCCTGCCCGCAGTTTTTAGCGATAATCACGCAGCAGCACCGCCACAGAACGGTACGCCCCTGAAAGTTCACTGACTGGAGATCGATTGACGTCCTCCCCGCCCTAAAGGGCGGGGATTCCTTCATCTAGCGTCGCACGTCCGCGACGGAGAATGTTTAACGCAGCATTGGTGTCACGATCATGTACGCAACCACAATCACTGCATTTCCACTCTCTTATTCCAAGC
>JBGSBQ010000218.1:0-6309 GCA_041730475.1 Sphingomonadaceae bacterium | reverse complement strand
GCCCAGCCCTTGGCGATCGCATCGCGCAAGGCCAGTGTGGTGCCGCCGTCGCCGTCGCCCAGATTGCGCACCGAGGTAAAGCCGGCCGCCAGTGTCTTGTGGCCATTCATTTCCGCTTCAAACGCCCAGGCCGCGGAATTGGTCGTGACGCTGGCCAACGCCCCATCACTGCCCTGCCGGTCCGACGTCAGGTGCACATGGCTATCGATCAGCCCCGGCAACACAAAGCGTTGCCGCAGATCCACAATGCGTGCGCCCGGATAGCGTTCGGCACCGACAAAACCGTCCAGTACCGCCTGCACTTTCCCGCCATCAACGACGATGGTGCTGGCACCACGCGGCGCCTGCCCTGGTTTATCAAGCAACTTTCCTGCTTGCACCAAAGTAACTTCGGCATGGGCGGCGCCAGCCAGTGCCAGCCACAGCGCGGCGGCCAGAGTGCGAGGTAACATCGTGCATCCTTTCATGGTTAAGCATGGAAATTTAACACGTTCCCATATAGAAATGTTGTCCGATCACTGCCCTGCGAATTCTCGGGACAGGCGTGCCTGTCGCCGTTGACCTGTCCTATACATGGCGGTAGAGTAAAGCATACTTGCCTGCTGCCTCACTGAGGATTCTCCGTATGAGTTTATACCGCCGCACTTTGCAGCACTTCTTTCCTGCGGGGATATTCGCGCTCACGCTGGCCACACCAGCGCTGGCGCAGCCAAAACATGGCCTGCCGTGTCCCGCCCGCACCATTACTTTAGGCGCCTCGGAATTCGGTAGCTTTTATCGGAATGGCGCTGGCATGGATAAAGACATTGCCGAACTATTAGCCAGCCGCAGCGGTTGCAAAATTGAAATCCGCACTTTATTGCGCGGACAAATATGGCGGGAAATGCAGGCCGGAACGCTGGATATGACTTTATCGGCGATCGCCACGCCAGAGCGTATGTCATTCTCGTGGGCCACGCCTTATTTATGGATGAAAAATAAAATCATTCTAAGCAAGGACGTCGACCCGGCTATCCGTACGCCACAGGATTTTATTGCGGCATCGAATCTGCGTTTCGGCATCGTGCGTGGTAATTATGCCGGTAAATATTATGAGGAACTGACCACCCAGCTGCGCAATATCGCCCGGGTAGAAGAAGTGGCGAATACTGACCAGTTATATGCGATGTTCAAAGCGGGCCGTTTCCAGGCCATGCTCGGCCCGGCATTGGTCTATTCGACCTACCTGAACGATAAACAGGCACGGGTTGAAGATTGGGCCCCGTCGGCCCCCAAAGAGAGCGCCAATCTACTACTCAGCAAAAAGAGCTTTAATAAAGAAGAAGCCAAGCGCTGGGCTGATTTAATGAAAACCATGGCCAATGATGGCACCCTGCTGCATATATTCGAACGCTATACCTCGCCGGGCGAAGCGGCAAAACTGCTGATACCCTGAATTGCCTGCGCGTCCTGCGCCGGTTCGCTCCCCCGATCTTGATCACTGCGCCCCCTGAGCGGGGCTGCGCTGCGTGCGTGCGCAGCGCCCCTTTTCGCACTAAAAATTGGCTTTTTCAAGCCAATAATTAGCGTGATTTCAGGGCAAGCGCGGGCCCGGGCCGGACGCCCAGCGCTGTTAGCGATAACGTTTGGGTTGGCGTTTGCGGTGGGCTGCGTTCTGATCCTGCAGCATGGCATCCACGCGGCCGGATGCCAGCCGCGATAATTCCTGGGCCATTTCTGTATCCGGGAAAAACTCCGGCAAGCGATATGCCAGCCACGCATAGGCCGAATATAAGCGACAGCTATCTTCGACTTCCTGCAATGATTGATAACTCAGCGAATACTGATCAATCTTCAGGCGGGTAATTTTTTTCTGAGCCAGCGATTTAGCCCAATTTTCCCATGCATGCTGCAAAGAATGGACTTTGGTCGACACCGGTACCAGTGACAGGATGAATTTCTCTTCCACCGACAGCGGCAAGGTATCCAGCCACGCCGCCCGTTCAAATTGATCGTCGGTAATGCGCGGATAAAAGAATCCATCGGGCACATCGACATTATGAACGAAGCGTTTTAATAAACGGCCCAGTGACACTTCATTTGTCACCGAAGAAATCCGGTGTAAATGTTCCAGCGTGGGAGCAACCGCAAAACCGGTGGTTTTTAATGGTTCCGGTTTCTCTTTCAATAAGGAACGGATGACGGCATGCGTTTCATCATCATACCCAGCCACCAGCCCTTCTTCATAAACCCCGAAGCGGCCGGCACGACCAGCAATCTGACGCGCCAGTGCGGCCGGAATTTCTTCTTCTTCGTAACCGTTATATTTGACCGAGGTGGTCATAACAATACGGGAAATCGGCATATTCAACCCCATCGCAATGGCATCCGTCCCCACCACGACATCGGCCGTACCATCCCGGAACCGTTGCGCCTGAGCACGCCGGACTTCGGGCGACAGATTGCCATATACAGTCGCTACCGACATGCCAGTCTCCGTCACCAGATCGCGCCACATCAATACCTCGCGGCGCGAAAAGGCGATCACGGCATCGCCGCGACGCAGATTACGGATCTTCCGTACCGCGCCCGCCTCGACCGACAGCGGCGCCTTGCGCTTCAGCACATGCACTTCCAGCGGGCATTCCAGCCGTTCCGCCAGCGCCTCAATCGCGCGCCGCGCCTCCGGCGCCCCCACCAGATATACGGTACGGGCCGGTGCGCCGCAGACGGCGGCGGTCCAGGCCGAACCACGGTCGCGGTCGGCCAGCATCTGGATCTCGTCGATCACCGCGACATCGACCGGGGTCCGGGTGTCGAGCATTTCCACCGTACTGGCGACATGGGTGGCGCCGGGCGCCAGCCGGCGCTCCTCGCCCGTGACCAGACTGACCGCCAACGGCTTGCCATGCACCTCGGTGGCCTGCAAGCGTTCATAGTTTTCCAGCGCCAGCAGGCGCAGCGGCGCCAGATAGACGCCGCTGGGCGCCTGCGCCAGTGCTTCGATGGCGCGGTGGGTTTTGCCGGAGTTGGTCGGTCCCAGCAGCGCGATGAAGCGGCGCGGCAATTTACGCGCCACCTCAAACGATTCCGGGTACTCGCCCAGATTGATGCTTTGCTTGGTGCGCTCGGCATGGCGCTCCTCGCGCTGGCGCTCGAGCGCGTGGTCGAGACGCTGGCGGATGCGGTCAAACACCAGACCGGCCGGTTCCGCCAGTGCGGCATCGGCCAGCGGCCGCAAGAAGGTCAGCGGATCGAGGCCGTAATCATCACAGGCTTCCGCCATTTCCACCACAAACCAGGCCGCGTGCTCCTGCAATTCGGCCACCGCCTGCGCGCTGGCGCGCTCCAGCAGCAAGGCGCTGCGGGTCGCCGGGTCCATCTTGCGCCATTTCGACGCCTTCGCCAGCACGCCCTGCGCCGGCACCAGACTAAACGGAATTTGCTGGCCATCGTGCGTGATCGTGCCGTTAAAGCGCAGGAACACACGCCCTTCCAGCTTGCCCAGCTGAATTCCGCGGGCGCCCAAACCGAGGCTGGACATCAATTGATCGTCGTCACCACCATCGTCATCGAGGGGCGGCACCGCAGGCGCGGACTCTGGCTTGGTCATGGCGAAATACCCGAAATAATCAGGGCCAGATTATAGCCTGTAGGACTTATTTCGATTGATCCCTGGCCGCCAGCTCCTGCAAGGCGCCGCGCAAGGCCGCCACCCGCCACGGCGTGGACTGCGGATGCATCGCGTAATACGACGTGGCATCCTGCATGCGCAACACTTTCTGCGCCTGGAACGGGATCTGGAAGCGGCGCACCTCCTTGGCCAGCCGGCCTTCGGTACTGAGGATAAAGTCGACGCGATGGGCCGCAAACTTGCGCATATTCGCCTCGGTCGAATTGGCAAAATCCATCGCGCTGCGCGGCACGCCGGCCTGCGTCAGGAATGCGGCACCGGAACTGCCATTGATGATGCCGATGCGACCACGGGCCAGATCGCCCACACTGCCGACCACGGGCGCGCCGGGCCGGCCGAAAATCCAGACTTCTTCCGTCGCAATCGGACTCAGCCAGATGAAATCGCGTTCCCGGTCGGGGCTGCGCACAATGGAAAACAGCAAGGAATCCGCTTGTTGCCGGGCCAGCGCCATGGCGCGCGCCCAAGGCAGGCTGGTCAACGAGCAATTCAGCTGGGCCAGCGCGCAGGCGGCGCGCAGGCGGTCGGCCGCAGTGCCGACAATCTTGCCATTCTCGGTGTAATGGTAGGGTGCCGATTCTTCCGTATAGGCAACTATGTCGACCGGCTGCGCGCACCATCCCAGCGTGGGAACAGCCAGCCATAGCAAGCGTATTGACAGGAACAGGCAGCGGCTAGACATGGCAGGGTGGGGTCATAAATTTTCTTGGAAGTAATATAACCCAGTGTGCGGCCAGCGGCAACACAGCCAGACTGCACGCTGCTGCCATATGTTAAGCTAGGCGCCCATTTTCAGCCCTTGCCCGCATGCCTCAAACCATTACCAGTGCCGTCCATAGTGAACTGCTAATCAAAAAAAGCCGCTTCATCACCTGTGTTCAGCCCATGAGTGATCGTGCCGCCGCGCAAAAGGTGGTGGCTGAGCTGTGGGCCCAGCATCCGGGCGCCGCCCACGTCTGCTGGGCACTGCTGGCGGGCGGGCAATCGGCAGCCGTCGATGATGGCGAACCCAGCGGCACCGCCGGCCGCCCCATGCTCGACGTACTGCGCCACCAGGACCTGGAGGGTGTGCTGGCCACCGTGGTGCGCTATTTTGGCGGCGTCAAACTGGGCGCCGGCGGCCTGGTGCGGGCCTACACCGATGGCGTGGCGCAAGCGCTATTGCAGGCGGAGAAAGTGGCCATCATTAAACAGCGTACGCTGCGCTGCAGCTTCCCATATGCACAGGAAGGCCTGGTAAGGCGCGAGCTGGAAGCGGCCCACGCGCAGTTGCTGCAGGTTCAGCACAGCGATCTGGTGACACTCGAATTCAGCCTGCCGGAAACCACCGCCGCCGCGCTGGTCGCACGGCTGAACGAAGCGGGCAATGGCCGCATTACCTGGCATGAAGATGTGACAGAGGACGAGGAATAAGACCTTGGTAGCGCAACCACCACGCTTCACGATTACCGCACTGGCGCCGGACGGCTTTGACGCTTTTCTGGTCTACCTGAACGACCATCTGGGCGACAACGGCCGTGACGAACAGCCGTATTTCCAGCCGCTGTCGCGCACGGCGTCGTATTTCCCTCCAGAACGCGCTGACGCTTTTCGGCGCGGCCTGCAGCAGGCACTCGGCACGCCGGGCTGGCGCCGGCTGTGGGTGGCACGCACGGCGGACGGCCAGATTGCCGGCCATATCGACTTGCGCGCCCATCCGGAACCGGCGGCGACCCACCGCTGCATGCTCGGCATGGGGGTCGGCCGGCACTGGCGGCGCCATGGACTGGGACGCCAGCTGATCGCCCATGCGCGCCTGTGGGCCAGCCACGTAGCGCTAGTCTGGATCGATTTACAGGTGTTGAGCGTTAACCAGCCAGCGCTCAGCCTATACCAGCACAGCGGCTTCGAGACGACCGGCGTGACGCCCGATATGTTTCGCCTCGACGGCCACAGCTTTTCTTATACGGCGATGAGCTTGCACCTGGCCGACTAAGTCCGCCCTACTCGACGCGCTGCACGCGCGGATTGCGGTGGGCGCCCTCGATATCGAGGAACAGCGCACCCAGCAGGCCGCGCCGCACCGTCACTTTGGGGTCGCGGACATCCATCACATCATCGGTGTTATCGACCACCTTCCAGACCTGACCATTGGCCAGTCGGATGCGCTGCCCCGGCACCCAGCCATCAAAGGCGCCCGGGATGGTCGACTCAATGGTCGCCAGCTGTACCGATTTGAGCACCGCCGGTTCGTTTCCGAACATGCGCTCCAGCTCGCTCTTCTCGGGCGTCGCCACGGCATAGCCCGCGCCGACGGACAAGGTCGCCACTGCGCGCGCAGCGGCTGGGGCCACAGCCGGCGCCGCCGCAGCCACCGTCGCACCGACCGGTATCGCGTTATAGCAGCTCAGGCGCAGCGGGCCGTCGGCCAGTTGGCGGCAGCGCAGCAAGGCGGCATCATCGGCCAGCGCCGCACTCGACACCAGCATCAGGGCTAATAGAGGTTTCATCGCAACTCTTCCATGCAGATAAGGACAGGGCCCGATTATAGCTGTAATTGCAATATTAAAACTCTTCCCAAGCGGCGGCAGCGGCCGTGCTGGCGCTGCGCAGGGCCGCTGGCCGCGCCAGTGACAGCCGCACGGGCTGGACCGTCT
>JBGSBQ010000217.1:0-6319 GCA_041730475.1 Sphingomonadaceae bacterium | reverse complement strand
GGGCAGAGAGCTGGGGTCAGACCCGGCGGGTCTGACCCCGGGGTTTGGGGCGGGGGTGCAAGGTTGTGCCGCGGGCGCGCCGTTGCGGGTTTATGCGCGCTGTAGCGCTGCTGGTGAGCGTACGAACGAGAAATAAGCGGGTACTTGCGCGCTTGCCAGCCGCTGCAGCGGCACGCTGCGGTCGCCGTCGCGCAGCAGCAGTGTGCCGTCGCGCTCCTGCGCCAGCCATGCCAGCAAGGCGTCGTCGGCCACTGGCGCACCGTCGAGTTCCAGACGCGGTAGCACTTGTGCAAAATCGCGGTCATCCAGTTGCGCCACGATCGCGCCGCTGCGTAACAGCAGGGCGCCGTCTGCGGTCAGCGCGGCCGCGTCGATCACGCCCAGTAGCGCGCCCGTGTGCAGCCGCCAGCCGCTGGCGGGGTCGGTGCGCACCACGAACGGCGCCGTTTCCAGTTCCAAATACACACGCTGCGGCCCGTTCTGGAAATACCAGCAGCCCCGTTCATCACTGGCGTAATTGCGCAGGATAAAGCCGACCAGTGCCGGGTTGCTGAGCTTGTCGCCGGCCAGTCCCAGCTGCTGGGCCTGCTCGTCGCGCATGCGCCAGTGGCCGCGCCCGTCCAGTCCCAGCCAGCCATAGCAATGGGGTACGTCCGGCCATTTGGCCATGGCCTGTACTACGATGTCATCCATATTGTCCTAACTGCTGATCATTGGTGGCGCTGCCGTGCAGGAAGTGCAGCATCTTTTGCGGCAGCCAGTTGATGCGGCCCGGTAGCCCGCCGACGGCAAAACCGACATGGCCGCCTTCGGCCGGGTAGTCGAGCACGACCCGCGCCGATGCCTGCCGCGGCAGATGGTGCCCCGGCAGGAAGGGATCGTTGAGCGCATTCAGCACCAGTGTCGGCACCGTGATGTCGTTCAGCACATGCTTGGCGCTGGCGCGGTCCCAGTAATCGTCGGTATTGCGGTAGCCGTGCAGCGGCGCCGTCACCACATTGTCAAACGCATACAGGTCGCGCGCCGCGTGCAGCGCGTCGAGGTCGAACAGGCCGGGGAACTGTTTCAGCTTGGCCACGCATTTCGGTTTCAGCGTTTGCAGGAACATGCGCGTATAAATCAGGTTGAAGCCGCGCGACAGCGACACCCCGCCCTGTGCCAGATCGAGCGGGGCCGAGACGGAACAGGCGGCATCGACGAATTCGGCCGCATGCTGTGATTCGCCCAGCCAGCGCAGCAGCGCATTACCGCCCAGCGACACGCCGGCCGTATAAAACTTGCCGCCGGCGGCGCGCACGCGGCCATGCAGGCGGCGTACGATCCAGTCGATCTCGGCCGCGTCGCCCGAATGGTAAAAGCGCGGCGCCAGATTGGCTTCGCCCGAGCAGCCGCGGAAGTGCGGCACCGCGCCCGACCAGCCACGCGCCGCTACGGCGGCCATCAGGGCCCGTGCGTAATGGCTGTCGGACGAGCCTTCCAGTCCGTGGAACAGCACCACGAAGGGCTGGCCCGGCTGGCCGTCGACAAAATCGATATCGACGAAATCGCCGTCCGGCGCCGCCCAGCGCTCGCGCCGGAACGCTACCGGCGGCTTGGCGATGCAGGTGGCGGGGTAGATCGTTTGCAGGTGGCCGCTGGGCAGCCACAGGGGGGCGGTGTACTTCATGCTACGGCTTCCTTGCTGAGGCGGCGGCACCGGGCCGAACCCGCCCAGTGTAGCAATTAATGCAAAATCTGCGCGCGGGTATCGTTCGGTACCGCGCCGAGCGCCACCGACACATGGTGCAGCACGATGCGCCAGCCACGCGGGGTCTTGCTGTAGACATTGGTGGCCAGCAGGTGGGCGGGCTCGCCGCTGGCGGCCGTCATACCTTCAATCACCGTGTGCACGGAACTCATCAAGGTATGGGTTTCATGCAGTTGCGACGGCTGGATGTGCAGGCCGCCGTGTTCGAGGATCGCTTGCCACGAGGCGCGGATGGCGGCGTGGCCGATCAGGCGCGGGCCGCCGGGGTGGACGCAGACGATCTCGTCGTCATCGGCCCATAGCGCCATCAGCGCATCGACATCGGCCCGGTTCATCGCATCATAAAACGCCGTTTCGACTTCGGCGGCACTGCCATTCAGTTGCTTTTCACGTTTCATGCGGGCTCCGGGCTGGGGTGGTCGGCTTAGTGGTGGGCCACCACGGTGCCCGGTTTCAAACGATAGGCGGTGCCGCAGTAGGGGCACTTGGCGATGCCGTCATGGTTGAATTCGAGGAATACGCGCGGATGCGACGACCACAATGGCATGGCCGGGTTCGGGCAGTGGGCGGGCAGGTCCTTGCCTTCGAGTTCGACTGCGGCGACTGCGGACGGGGTGGCGTTACTCATCTTGTTGTTCTCCATGGGGACGGGCGATAAAACCACGATTTTAACGGATTCGCGCAGGGCGCAAAATTCATCGGTAAAATAGCGGCTTAATAAATTTGGGGCCGCCAGCGATGTGGCAGGAATACCACATGACTGAAACAGCCAGTGTAGCACCCGTGCCCTCGGTCGCCGTACACCATCAAGCATCGTGGCGCGAAGGCTTGAAAACCGGCATACCCAGCCTGTTCGGTATCGGCGCCTGGGGGCTGGTGGTGGGCGTGGCCATGGTCAAGACCGGGCTGACGGTGCCGCAGGCGCTCGGTATGACCTTGCTAGTGTTCGCCGGTTCGGCCCAACTGGCGTCGCTGCCGCTGATCACGGCGCACGCGCCGATCTGGGTCATTTTCGCCACCGCACTGGTGGTCAATCTACGTTTCGTGATCTTTTCCGCCTTGCTGGCGCCGCATTTTTCCCAGCTGCCATGGCGCAAGCGTTTCCTGCTCGGCTATGTGGCCGGCGACATGACGGTCGCGCTGTTCCTGCAAAAATATCCGGATGAAGCGCCGCAGCAGGGCAAGCTGTCCTATCTGAAGGGCTTGCTGTACCCGAACTGGGCTGCGTGGCAGATTGGCTCGATCGCCGGTATTTTCGCCGGTAGCGCGGTGCCGGCCGAATGGGGGCTGGGTTTTGCCGGCACGCTGGCGATCATCTGCATCGTGGTGCCGATGGTGGCCAGCCGGCCCGCGCTGTGCGGCGTACTGACGGCCGGTGCGGTGTCGGTGCTGGCGGCCGCGCTGCCGTATAAACTGGGCTTGTTGCTGGCGGTGCTGGTCGGCATGGGCGTGGCGCTGTTGGTCGAAGCGTGGCTGGAACGCAAACCACGGGGAGAAATGCAACATGGCTGATTGGGAAATCTGGCTCACCATCGGCGTGCTGGCGGTGGCCACCGCCGCCACCCGCAGCTCGTTCTGGCTGATCGGGCACCACATCACGATTCCGAAGCGGGTGCAGGACATGCTGCGCTATGCGCCGGGCTGTGCGCTGGCCGCCATCATCGCGCCCGACCTGCTGATGAACAACGGCCAGCTGCAGCTGGAACCGGGCAATCTGAAGCTGGTGGCGGGCGTGGTGGCGATCGCGTTTTACCTCTGGCGGCGCGATATGTTGCAAACGATTGTGTTCGGCATGGCGTTTTTTACCGCGCTGCGGCTGTTGCATGTATTTACATAAACGGATTTTTGCCTCCCGGCTTGCGGTAAAATAGCGGTCTTTCTTCCACTCGACCTAGTCTAGCCATGCAAGCTGTCCTGAATTTTCTTCGTCTGCAAGATTTGGTGGCGCACAATGCGCTGCAAGGCAAGCGCGTATTCATTCGCGCCGATTTGAACGTGCCGCAGGATGACGCCGGCAATATCACCGAGGACACGCGTATCCGCGCCTCGGTGCCAGCCATCCAGGCCGCCGTGGCGGCCGGTGCCAAAGTGATGGTGACGTCCCACCTTGGCCGTCCGACCGAGGGTGAATTCAAGCCGGAAGACAGCCTGGCGCCCGTCGCCGCGCGTCTGGCCGAGCTGCTGGGCCAGCCGGTCGAGCTGAAACAGAACTGGGTCGATGGTGCTGGCCTGGAAAATCTGCAAGATGGCCAGGTCGTGCTGCTGGAGAACGTGCGCGTCAACCAGGGCGAAAAGAAAAACAGCGACGAACTGGCGCACAAGATGGCCGCCCTGTGCGACGTCTACGTCAACGACGCCTTCGGCACCGCGCACCGCGCCGAAGCCTCGACCCATGGCATCGCCAAATTTGCGCCGATCGCCTGCGCCGGCCCGCTGCTGGCCGCCGAACTGGACGCACTGGGCAAGGCGCTGGGCCAGCCGGCCCGTCCGCTGCTGGCCATCGTGGCCGGTTCCAAGGTCTCGTCCAAGCTGTCGATCCTGAAAGCACTGGCCGACAAGGTCGATAACCTGATCGTGGGCGGCGGCATTGCCAATACCTTTATGAAAGCCGTCGGTCTGCCGATCGGCAAGTCGCTGGTCGAAAACGATCTGGTCGAGGAAGCCAAGGCGATTATCGACATGATGGCCCAGCGCGGCGCCACGGTGCCGATTCCGGTTGACGTGGTATGCGCCAAGGAATTCTCGCCCACCGCTGTCGCCACCATCAAGGCGGTCGCCGACGTGGCCGACGACGATATGATCCTCGACATCGGCCCGCAAACCTCGGCCCTGCTGGCGCAGCAGATCGCCGCAGCCGGTACCATCGTCTGGAACGGTCCGGTCGGCGTGTTTGAGTTTGACCAGTTCGGCGAAGGCACCAAGACGCTGGCGCTGGCGATTGCGGCCTCGAAAGGTTTCTCGATCGCTGGTGGCGGCGATACGCTGGCGGCGATTGCAAAGTACAACATTACCGATAAAATCGGGTATATCTCGACCGGTGGCGGCGCCTTCCTCGAATTCCTGGAGGGGAAAACCCTGCCAGCAGTAGAGATTCTGGTGCAACGGGCGGCAGTAAAGTAGTAAATTAACGTGAGGGGGAGCAGAACGGTCGTGCTGCTCCCCCTAATCACAGTAAAATCCGGGTAAGGCCTGTAAATTTACTACAGAGTGATATCAGCCGTCGTTCCCGCGCAGGCGGGAACCCATGCTGCAGATGCTGTGGCTGTGCATGGATTCCCGCCTGCGCGGGAATGACGTGCTAAAGCGCGGGAGTGACGTGCTGAAGGTTGCTCGAGGTTTTTCTACAGGTTGTCGTATTTCCTGGCCCGCGTCGCCGACGTGGGCTGTCCGTCTGACCCAACGATCAAGGAATGTTATGTCCCGTGGTACCAAAATTGTCGCAACGATAGGCCCTGCCTCTACTGATTTCAATGTGCTGGTCAAGATGATCCGCGCTGGCGTGGACGTGGTCCGCCTGAATTTCTCCCATGGCAAGGCGCAAGACCATATCGACCGTGCCCGTCTGGTGCGCGAAGCGGCGGCCGAATGCGGCCGCGAAGTGGCGATCATGGCGGACATGCAAGGTCCGAAGATCCGCGTGGGCAAGTTTGAAAACAACAAGATCGACCTCGCCAACGGCGACAAATTCATCCTCGACGCCAAATGGGGCGAAAACGGCGAACTGGGCAACCAGGACCGCGTCGGCCTTGACTACAAGGCCCTGCCACGCGACCTGCATCCCGGCGACAAGCTGCTGCTGAATGACGGCCTGATTGTGCTGATCGTCGACAAGATCGTCGGCCACGAAATCTTTACCACCGTTAAGATTGGCGGTGAGCTGTCGAACAACAAGGGCATCAACCGCCAGGGCGGTGGCCTGACCGCCCCGGCGCTGACCGCCAAGGATATGGAAGACATCAAGACCGCGATGAGCTTCCAGGCCGATTATCTGGCGATTTCCTTCCCGAAAAGCGCGACCGACATGGAAATGGCGCGCCAGCTGGCGAATATCGCCGGTGAACCGTTCGGCCACAAGCCGATGATGATCGCCAAGATCGAGCGCGCTGAAGCGATTCCCGTGTTGCAAGAAATCCTAGACGCGTCCGACGGCATCATGGTGGCGCGTGGCGACCTGGCGGTGGAAGTGGGCAACGCGGCGGTGCCGGCGCTGCAAAAGCGTATGATCAAGATGGCGCGCGCTTCGAACAAGCTGGCGATCACCGCGACCCAGATGATGGAATCGATGATCTTCAACGCCGTGCCGACCCGCGCCGAAGTGTCGGACGTGGCGAATGCCGTGCTGGACGGCACCGATGCCGTGATGACGTCGGCCGAAACCGCGTCCGGTCGCTATCCGATCGAGACGGTGGAAATGATGGCCGCCATCTGCGTCGAAGCCGAGCAGTCTGAATATAACAAGCTGGATGCGGATTTCCTGAACGTCACGTTCGCGGGTGGTGTAGCCGATGTCGTAGCCGATACCGATGGTGACGCCGGACGCTCCGCCGGGCCAGCTCGGGCGCTGGAGGCGGG
>JBGSBQ010000216.1:0-6327 GCA_041730475.1 Sphingomonadaceae bacterium | reverse complement strand
CCGCCCGGCGCCAGCAGCGCGTTGACGCGGCTGAAATACTCCTCGAGATGGGCGATGCCGACGTGCTCGAACATGCCGACGCTGGTGATGCGGTCGAACTGGCCGTCGACGTCGCGGTAGTCCTGCAGCCGGATCTCGACCAGATGCTGGACCCCGGCCGCCTGCACCCGCTCGCGCGCCAGCGCGAACTGCTGCTCCGACAGCGTGATGCCGACGCAGCGTGCGCCGTACAGCTGGGCGGCGCGGATCACCAGCGCGCCCCAGCCGCAGCCGATATCGAGCAGCGTCTGCTGCGGCTGCAGCCGGATCTTGCGCAGGATGTGGTCGATCTTGTGGCGTTGGGCGCTGGCCAGATCCTCGTTGCCGGTCTCGAAATAGGCGCAGGAATACACCAGTTGCGGATCGAGGAACTGCGCGTAGAATTCATTCGACACATCGTAGTGGTAGCGGACCGCTTCGGCGTCCTGCTGGCGGTTATGGCCGATGCTGCGCACGATGCGGGCGAACTTGCCCTCGGCCTTCAGCGTGTTGCGCGCCAATGCGGTGACGATCTGGATCATGTCGCGCGCCGCGCCCTTGACCTCGATTGCCCCCTCGACATAGGCGGCGCCCAGATTAGACAGCGACGGTGTCAACAGGTAGCGCGCCGCCGCCACGGTTGGCAGCCGTATCGTCACGCGCGGGGGTTCATGCGACAGGTCGATCTGCTGGCCATTCCACAGTTCGATGCGCAGCGGCAGGGAGAGTTGCTGGCGGGTGCCGGCAATCCAGGCGGTGAGTCGGTTTTGTACGAACACGATAGCCTCCGGATAAGCACTGCAAACTACAGGAAAATCCTGCGGCGCCGGCAGCTCCGGACCAGCGCCGCAGTCCGGGTCAGGGCTGCAAACGCTGCTTGATCCAGCTGCCGTCGGCCTGCTTCAGGTACACAATCCGGTCATGGAAGCGCGAGCGCCGTCCCTGCCAGAATTCGATCCGCTCCGGCACCAGCCGGAAACCACCCCAGTACTCGGGCCGGCTCGGCTGGCCGGCAGTGGCCGTGTTGACGGCTTCGTAATTGGCTTCCATCTGCTCGCGGCTGGCGATGATCTCGCTCTGGCGCGAGGCCACGGCCGCCACCTGGCTTTTCAGCGGCCGGCTGTAGAAATACTTGTCGCTCTCGGCATCGCTGGTGTATTCGACCCGGCCCTCGATGCGGATTTGCCGCTCCAGCTCGCTCCAGAAGAATAGCAAGGCTGCGTGCGGGTTGGCGCGCAGTTGGCGGCCCTTCTGGCTGTCATAATTGCTGTACCAGGTGAAGCCGCGTGCGTCGTACTGCTTGATCAGCACGATGCGCGAGCTGGGCTTGCCGTCCGCATCGACGGTGGCCACGCTCATCGCGTTCGGCTCATTGACCTGGGCTGCCAGTGCTTCCTCGAACCATTTGCCAAACTGCGCCAGCGGATCGTCCTGTACATCGGCTTCCGACAGGCTGGCGCGGCCGTAATCAAGGCGCAGATCGGCCAGCTCTTCGCCGCTGGCCGGCCCCAGCTTGGGCTGCGGCGCGGTCGGCGTGATGCCGCGCCGTACCTGCATTGCCGCGCCCAGCTGCCCCATCTGCTCTTCGCTGAAGATGCGGCGTGCCATCGGGGCAATGTGCTGCTCTTCCTGCTCCATGTGCGACAGGTAGGCATCGTTGAAGCGCGCCACATCGGCGGCCGACAGCGACAGGCCGGTGCCATTGGCAATTTGTTCAAGTTGCGATTTCAGTATGGTCCAGTCCTGCTCCATCTGCTGGTGCTGGGTCACGATGGCGGGCGCCAGCTGGGCCAGCAGCGCCGCGTCCTCGCCCTGGGCGGTGGTGCGCAGCATCGGCAGCAGGTCTTCTTCTTCGTCGGCATGGTGGTGCGGTGCTGCCGTGTCGAAATATTTCAGGACGGCTTTGGCGGCCTGCTGGGCGGCGGCGTCATTGCCATGCCGGGGCAGGTGGGCCAGCAGGTTCTGCAGCGTTGCCAGCTGCTTGCGGATGCGGTCGTGGCAATGCTTGAGGACGGCGATAGGCTGGCGGAAATCGGGGGCGGTGTCGATCAGGGAATTGCTCATGGGGGACGCTCGAGGTAATGTTGACTGGTCGGTAAGAGTCTCATTCTAGAGTAAATTTTAGGACGCCGTCCGTTAGAATGGCGGCATGAACAGTATCCAAATCACTCCCACCCCTGAGCCCGATCCCGAGATCGACTTTGAACGCCGCTTCGGCGGTATTGCCCGCCTGTACGGCGCCCGCGCGCTGGCGCGTTTCCGTGGCGCCCATGTCTGCGTGATCGGCGTTGGCGGCGTCGGCTCGTGGATCGTCGAGGCGCTGGCGCGCAGCGCGATCGGCCGCCTGACGCTGATCGACCTCGATAACGTGGCCGAATCGAACATCAACCGCCAGATTCAGGCGCTGACCAGCACGGTCGGCATGGCCAAGATCACGGCGCTGGCCGAGCGCATCCGCGAGATTAATCCGGCCTGCGTGGTGACCCAGGTCGAAGACTTTATCGGGCCCGACAATCTGGAGCAAATGATAGGCGGCCACGGTTTCGACTATGTGGTTGACGCCATCGACAGCGTCAAGGCCAAGGCAGCGGTGATTGCCTACTGCCGCCAGCAGAACATTCCGCTGGTGGTGATCGGCAGTGCCGGCGGCAAGACCGATCCGACCCAGATCGCGGTGCGCGACCTGGCCCGCACCGAGCAGGAACCGCTGCTGAAAAAGGTGCGCAAGGTGATGCGCAATCAGTACGGCTTCCCGCGCGGCGAGAAAAACAAGTTTCTGGTCGATGCAGTGTTCTCGATGGAGCCGCTGACGATGCCGGAATCGGACGAAGTGTGCGCCGTCGACGGCGACGAACGCAGTGGCGGCGTGACGGGCCTGAATTGCGCCGGCTTTGGATCGGCCATGGTGGTCACTGCCACCTTCGGCATGGTGGCCGCCGGCCACCTGCTGCGCAAGCTGGCCGACAGCGCCGCCTTGCCGGCCCTGCTGCAGCCGCTGCCCGAGCCGCCTGCAGCGGCCGAACCGGCCGGCCCGGTCTGACCCTTATGCCGCTCAGTTAAAGTGCCGAAGCGTGCGCTTGCACCCCAAAACAAGACCTGGGGTCAGACGGTAATGCCGCTAAGTTAAAGTGCCGGAGCGCGCGCTTGCACCCCAAGACACGCCCTGGGGTCAGACCCGCGGGGTCTGACCCCGGCTTTGCGTCGGTGGGGTTTGCCAGCCGATCTGCGCCTTAACATAACGGCATTCCGGTCCGACACCGGCGTTGCGCCGGGCTTGGGGCCAGCATGCGAGTTTGCTATCATGCGCGCTGGACCTCAATCCCTTTAGCCCTCGAAAGAATAGCCCCATGATGCGTAGTTCCGTTTTGCTGGCGCTGCTGTGCGCCGTTACCGCCGCGGCCCAGGCCCAAGCGCCTGCCACCGAACCTCAGGCCCCGGCAGCGTCCGCGCTGGCCGCGTCGGCGCCGGTGGTGGTCGGCTCGGCCACGCCCGGTCCGGTATCCGACCAGCTGATCATCACCGACACCAAAGTCGGTAAAGGCAAGGAAGCACTGGTGGGCGCCACCGTGCGCATGAACTACAGCGGCTGGCTGTATCGCCCGCTGGCCAAACAAATGCACGGCAAGATGTTTGACTCCTCGCTGGTGCCAGGCCGCGAGCCGCTCGAATTCACGCTCGGCGCCGGAAAAGTGATCAAGGGCTGGGACCAGGGCATCGCCGGCATGAAGGTCGGTGGCAAGCGCACGCTGATCATCCCGTCCGATCTGGCTTATGGCTCGCGCGGCGCGCCGGGTGGCGACATTCCACCGAATTCTTCGCTGATCTTCGACGTCGAACTGATCGAAGTGAAATAATCGGGCACAAAACCGCGCGCAATTCGGGGTAGACTAATATCTCCTAACTTGTGCGCGGAGCCCACCATGAAGATCGCCAACAGCGTCACTGAACTGATCGGCAATACCCCGCTGGTCCGCATCAACCGTCTGGCCCAGGGCAGCAGCGCCCAGGTGCTGGCCAAACTCGAATACTGCAATCCGGCCCACAGCGTCAAAGACCGCATCGGGCTGGCGATGATTGAAGCGGCCGAAGCAGCCGGCCAGATCGGCCCCGACACCATCATCCTCGAACCAACCAGCGGCAACACCGGCATCGCACTGGCGATGGTGTGCGCCGCGCGCGGCTACCGCTGCCTGCTGATCATGCCGGACACCATGAGCCGCGAACGCCGCTTGCTGCTGCGCGCCTACGGCGCCGAACTGCTACTGACCCCGGGCAGCGAAGGCATGCTGGGCGCAATCCGCAAGGCCGAAGAACTGGTCGCCTCCGACCCGCGTTACCTGATGCCGCAGCAATTCAACAATCCTGCCAACCCGGAAGTGCACCGCCGCACCACGGCCGAGGAAATCTGGCGCGATACCGATGGTCAGGTCGATATTCTGGTGGCGGGTGTCGGCACCGGCGGCACCATCACTGGCGTCGGCGAAGTACTGAAAGCGCGCAAGCCGGGGTTGCAATGCGTGGCGGTGGAACCGGAAGCGTCGCCGATGCTGGCCAAAGGGATTAAAGGGCCGCACCCGATTCAGGGTATCGGCGCCGGCTTCGTGCCGGGCGTGCTGAATACCGGCGTGTATGACGAAATCATCGGCGTCAAAAATGACGACGCCTTCGCCACTGCGCGTCAGGCCGCCAGCGAGGAAGGGCTGCTGGTCGGGATCTCCTCCGGTGCCGCGCTGTGGGCCGCGCTGCAACTGGCGCAGCGGCCCGAGAATGCCGGCAAGATGATCGTGGTGATCATCGCCTCGTTCGGCGAGCGCTATTTGAGTACCGCGCTGTACGCCAATCTGGCCGAGTAATTACAGCTTCTTCTTGCCATTCAGGCAGCAGCTATGGTCGGTCGTGCCTTGCTCGACCTGCAGCGTGCTGTGATGGATGGAAAATTCATGTTGCAGTTCGGCCGCGATGGCATCGATGGCCGCATCGCCCGGATAGCCGGCCGGCACCACCAGGTGCGCGGTCAGCGCCGTCTCGGTGGTGCTCATGCCCCAGATATGCAGGTCATGCACGCCCGTTACGCCGGGCTGGCGCAGCAGGAACTGTTCGATCTCGCGGTAATCGACATGGTCCGGCACGGCGGCCAGCATCATCCGCATCGACTGGCCCAGCAAGGCCCAGGTGCTGTAGGCGATAAAGCCGACGATGGCGATACTGACCAGCGGATCGATCCAGCTCCAGCCGCTATAGCGCACGATCAGGCCGGCCACCAGCACGCCCAGCGAGATGGCCGCATCGGCGGCCAGGTGCAGATAAGCGCCGCGGATATTGATGTCATCCTTACTGCCGCGCATGAACAGCAGCGCCGAGCAGCCATTCACGAAGATGCCGATGCCGGCCACCACCGACACCGTCAGGCCGGCCACCGGCGTCGGATGGAGCAGCTGCTGCACGGCTTCCCACGCGATGCCGCCGCAAGCGGCCATCAGCAGCATGGCATTGAACAGCGCCGCCAGCATCGACGTCGAACGCAGGCCGTAGGTAAAGCGCCCCTGTGGCTGGCGCCGGGCCAGGATGGCGGCGCCCCAGGCCAGCATCAGGCCCAGCACATCGGACAGATTATGGCCTGCATCGGCCATCAGCGCGGTCGAATTCGCAATGAAGCCATAGGTGAACTCGATGCCGACGAACAGCGCATTGAGCACGATGGCGATGGCAAACGCCTGGCCGTGGGTCTCCGGATCGCCGTGATGGTGATGATGGCCGTGGCCATGCCCATGATGATCGTGATGATCGTGGTCATGATCGTGATCGTGATGTGCGTGTGAAGTACTCATGCGTCGTTCCCGGTAGAAGGCTCAGCGATATGTTCCAGCATATCGCCCAGTACGCCGCTGATATGGGCATCGGCGGCCGAATAGAAGACCTGCTTGCCCTGGCGTTCAGACTTGACGATACGGGCGGCGCGTAGCAGGCGCAGGTGGTGGCTGACCAGCGAGCTGCTCAATTGCAGGCTGCTGGCGATCTCGCTGACCGCGATAGGGGTTTGCAAACAAGCGAGCACGATACGCAAGCGGGTCGGATCGCCGAGCAAATGAAACAGATCAGCCAGCTCCGCAATCGCCGCATCAGATTCAGAATAAATCATCATCGCCAACAAGTGAATAGATGTTCACATGTTAGCACAAACCGGGGTGGGGGGGGGGCAAAGAGGAGAATTTTTTAAAAAGCCCGAGGTATTTTGGTGTTTTTTTGGGGGGGGGGGGCGGGCCCCCGGGGGGTGTTTTTTTTGATTTTTGGTTGGGGGTGGGGGGGGGG
>JBGSBQ010000215.1:0-6358 GCA_041730475.1 Sphingomonadaceae bacterium | reverse complement strand
TGCAATGGACGCCGGCAAGCACACCGTTGATCCAGTGATCTCGAACTTCAAGAACAAGTTCGCCGTTGATTGGCTGCCATTCCTGAACCGCAAGTGGACCGACTCGGCCGATACCGCCGTGCCAGTGACCGAACTGAAACGTCTGGCCACCCGCATCACCACCGTGCCAGAAGGCTTCAAAGTCCACTCGCTGGTCGAAAAAGTGCTGGGCGACCGCGCTTCGATGGGCCGTGGTGAACTGAATCTGGACTGGGGCATGGGCGAACATCTGGCCTACGCTTCGCTGGCCGCTTCCGGTTACGCCGTGCGTCTGACCGGTCAGGATGCTGGCCGTGGTACCTTCGTCCACCGTCACGCCGTGCTGCACGATCAGAACCGTGAGCGTTGGGATGCCGGCACCTACGTGCCACTGCAGAACGTGGCCGAAGGTCAGGCCCCGTTCACCGTGATCGACTCGGTGCTGTCGGAAGAAGCAGTGCTGGGCTTTGAATACGGTTACTCGACTGCCGAGCCAAACACGCTGACGATCTGGGAAGCCCAGTTCGGCGACTTCGTCAACGGCGCCCAAGTGGTCATCGACCAGTTCATCAGCTCCGGCGAAGTGAAGTGGGGCCGCGCTTCGGGCCTGGTCATGATGCTGCCACACGGCTACGAAGGTCAGGGTCCAGAGCACTCGTCGGCTCGCCCAGAGCGCTTCCTGCAGCTGTGCGCAGACAACAACATGCAAGTGGTGCAGCCTACCACCGCCGCCCAGATCTTCCACGTGCTGCGTCGTCAGATGGTGCGTCAGTTCCGCAAGCCACTGGTGATCCTGACTCCGAAATCGCTGCTGCGTAACAAGGAAGCCGGTTCGGCGCTGTCGGAACTGTCGAAAGGCGCGTTCCAGACCGTCATCGGTGAAGTCGATGAGAAGATCGATGCCAAGAAGGTCAAGCGCGTCGTCGCTTGCTCGGGCAAGGTCTACTACGATCTGGTCAACGCACGCAAGACCCGCGGCCAGACCGATACCGCCATCATCCGTGTGGAACAGCTGTATCCGTTCCCGCACAAGGCGTTCACTGCCGAACTGAAGAAGTTCCCGAACCTGACCGAAGTGGTGTGGGCACAGGACGAGCCGCAGAATCAGGGCCCATGGTTCCAGATTCAGCACAACATCTTCGAGAGCATGGAAGCTGGTCAGCGTCTGGCTTACGCCGGTCGCCCAGCGTCGGCATCGCCGGCTGTCGGCTACTACGACAAGCACTACGCCCAGCAGAAAGACTTGCTGGAGACGGCGTTCTCGAAGCTCAAAGGCTTCATTCTGACCAAGTAATTATCAAACATCACTGACGGTGCGCCGCCTTGCAGGGCAGGGCGGCGCCGCACAAAATAAAATATACGGAGTTTTACAATGGCACAAATCGAAGTCAAGGTCCCTCAGTTGTCGGAATCGGTTGCAGAAGCGACCATGCTGACCTGGCATAAAAAAGTCGGCGACGCTATCGCGCGCGACGAAAATCTGATCGACATCGAAACCGATAAAGTCGTTCTGGAACTGCCAGCGCCAGGCGCCGGCGTTCTGGTGCAAATCATTAAAGGCGACGGCAGCACCGTGGTCGCTGGTGAAGTCATCGCCATCATCGACACCGACGCCGCTGCTGCTGCCGCTGCGCCAGTCGCTGCTGCCGCCCCTGCCGCTGCTGCTGCGCCTGCCGCCGCTGCCGCTGCTGCTACCGGTGGTAGCAAAGGCGACGTGGCAATGCCAGCCGCTGCCAAGATCCTGTCGGAAAAAGGCCTGAGCGCCGCCGACGTCGCCGGTTCCGGCAAAGATGGCCGCGTCACCAAGGGCGATGCCCTGGCCGCCGGCGCCAAGGCACCAGCCGTCGCGCCACTGGCGCCAGCTGCTGCCAAGCCAGCGCTGCAACAAGTCGCTGCGCCAGCCCTGAACCTGGGTGCCCGTCCGGAAGAGCGCGTGCCGATGAGCCGCCTGCGCGCCCGTATCGCCGAGCGTCTGGTGCAGTCGCAATCGACCAACGCCATCCTGACCACCTTCAACGAAGTGAACATGGCTCCGGTCATGGAACTGCGCAACAAGTACAAGGACAAGTTCGAGAAAGAACACGGCGTCAAGCTGGGCTTCATGTCCTTCTTCGTCAAGGCCGCTGTCGCTGCACTGAAAAAGTACCCGATCATCAACGCTTCGGTCGATGGCAATGACATCGTCTACCACGGCTACTTCGACATCGGTATCGCAGTTGGTTCGCCACGCGGTCTGGTGGTGCCTATTCTGCGTGATGCAGACCAGATGTCGATCGCTGACATCGAGAAGAAAATCGGCGAATTCGGCGCCAAGGCCAAGGACGGCAAGCTGACGCTGGACGACCTGACCGGCGGTACCTTCTCGATCTCGAACGGCGGCACCTTCGGTTCGATGCTGTCGACCCCGATCATCAACCCACCACAATCGGCAATCCTGGGCGTGCACGCGACCAAAGACCGCGCGGTCGTGGAAAACGGCCAGATCGTGGTACGTCCAATGAACTACCTGGCAATGTCCTATGACCACCGCATCATCGACGGCCGCGAAGCCGTTCTGGGCCTGGTGGCCATGAAGGAAGCGCTGGAAGATCCAGCCCGCCTGCTGCTGGACCTGTAATTGCCGCTTCACTCCCGGACCGCATGCGCGGCCGGGAGCTCACAACGGAGGTAGTTGATGTCGGTAGCCGAAGAGATTAAGCGACTGCACGAACTGCATCAGGCAGGGGCCTTGTCGGATGACGAATTCGCCAAGGCCAAGGCGCGCCTGTTGCAACAACCGGGCGCTGTCAGTGACGAGGCGCCGGGCCAGAGCGTGAATCGCTTGCGCCGTAGCCGCGGTGACCGCTGGGTCGGTGGCGTGTGCGGTGGTCTGGCAATGGCGACCGGGCTGGAGTCGTGGGTCTGGCGGCTGATTTTCATGCTGGGCGTACTCTCGGTCGGCGCTGGCGTCGGCATCTACCTGCTGTTATGGATATTTGTTCCAGAAGAAGATTGATTGGATATTAAAAAATGAGCAAACAATTTGACGTAGTAGTCATCGGCGCCGGTCCTGGCGGTTACATCGCTGCGATCCGCGCTGCACAACTGGGCTTCTCGGTCGCGTGCGTCGACGCATGGGCCAATGAAAAGGGCGGTCCGGCCCCGGGCGGCACCTGCACCAACGTCGGTTGCATCCCGTCGAAAGCACTGCTGCAATCGTCGGAGCACTATGAGCACGCCGGCCATGCGTTCAAGGATCACGGCATCGATGTCGCCGGCCTGTCGCTGAACCTGGGTCAGATGATCAAGCGCAAGGACACCGTTGTGAAGCAAAACAACGACGGCATCCTGTTCCTGTTCAAGAAAAACAAAGTGAGCTTCTTCCACGGCCGCGCAGCCTTCACCGGCCCAGCGGGTGCGGACGGCTACGAACTGGCGATCTCGGCACCGAGCGACGAAGTCATCACCGCCAAGCAAGTCATCATCGCGACCGGCTCCAACGCCCGTGCCCTGCCAGGCGCACCGTTCGATGAAAAACTGATCCTGTCGAACACCGGCGCGCTGGCCATCGGCGAAGTGCCGAAGAAGCTGGGCGTGATCGGCGCTGGCGTAATCGGTCTGGAAATGGGCAGCGTGTGGCGTCGCCTGGGTTCCGAAGTCACCGTGCTGGAAGGTCTGCCGACCTTCCTCGGCGCCGTCGACGAGCAGATCGCCAAGGAAGCCAACAAGCTGTTCACCAAACAAGGCCTGTCGATCAACCTGGGCTGCAAGATCAACAAGGTCAGCACCGGCAAGGCCGGCGTTACCGTGGAATACGACAACGCCAAGGGCGAAGCACAGACCGGCGTGTTCGACAAGCTGATCGTTTCGATCGGCCGCACCCCGAACACCGATGGCCTGGGCGCTGAAAAAGCCGGCCTGCAGCTGGACGAACGCGGCTTCATCGCCGTCGACGGCGACTGCAAAACCAACCTGCCGGGCGTATGGGCAGTGGGTGACGTGGTGCGCGGCCCGATGCTGGCGCACAAGGCGGAAGAAGAAGGCGTGGCTGTGGCCGAGCGTATCGCTGGCCAGCATGGTCACACCAACTTCAACACCATCCCTTGGGTCATCTACACCTCGCCGGAAATCGCGTGGGTTGGTCGTACCGAGCAGCAGCTGAAGGCGGACGGCGTGGCCTACAAGGCCGGCACTTTCCCATTCCTGGCGAACGGCCGCGCACGCGCGCTGGGCGACACCTCGGGTATGGTCAAGTTCCTGGCTGATGCGACCACCGACGAAATCCTCGGTGTGCACATCATCGGACCGATGGCCTCGGAGCTGATCGCGGAAGCTGTCGTGGCGATGGAGTTCAAGGCTTCGGCCGAAGACATCGCCCGCATCTGCCACGCTCACCCTTCGCTGTCGGAAGCCACCAAGGAAGCTGCGCTGGCGATTGACAAGCGCACGCTGAATTTCTAAGTAGTACGCGGCGGGCTGCATGCCCGCCCTATGTAGTCGGTAGGGCGGGCCACGGGCCCGCCGTTTTTTTTAGCGCAAGCACACATGAACGTCGAAGAGTTTTACCAGAACGCGCTGAAGCAGCGCGACTTTAAGGTCGACCCGGCACAGCGCCGCGCCGTCGATCGTCTGCAACTGTGCTATGACGACTGGGTCGCCTACAAAGGCCAGCGTTCGAACAAATTCAAGCGCCTGATCAACCGTCCGGACGTGCCCAAGGGCGTGTATATGTGGGGCGGGGTAGGGCGTGGCAAGTCGTTCCTGATGGACAGCTTCTACTCGGTGGTGCCGCTGGTGCGCAAGACCCGGCTGCACTTCCACGAATTCATGCGCGATGTGCACCGCCAGCTCGACGAGTTGCGCGGCGTCGCCAATCCGTTGGACGAAGTGGCGCGCCGCATCGCCCGCAAATACCGGCTGATCTGCTTCGACGAGTTCCACATCTCGGACGTGGCCGATGCCATGATCATGTACAACCTGCTGAAGGCGCTGTTTGACAATGGCGTGTCCTTCATCATGACGTCGAATTACGACCCGCAGCTGTTGTATCCGGATGGCCTGCACCGCGACCGTATTCTGCCGACCATCGCCCTGCTGTACGACAAGCTCGATGTGATGAACATCGACGCCGGCATCGACTACCGTGGCCGCGCGCTGGAGCAGGTCGAGTCGTATTACACGCCGCTGAATGCGGTGACCGACAAGGCCTTGCGCGACGCCTACGGGCGGATTGCCGAAACCGCCGACGAAGACCCGATGATACGCATCGAAGCGCGGGAAATCCGCGCGCTGCGCCGCGCTGGCTCGATCATCTGGTTCGATTTTAATACGCTGTGCGGCGGTCCCCGTTCGCAGAACGATTACCTGGAAATCGCCAGCCGCTTCCATACCGTGATATTGTCCGGGATTCCGATGATGTCGGCGGCGATGTCGTCGGAAGCGCGCCGTTTCACCTGGCTGATCGATGTGTTCTACGACCAGAAGGTGAAATTGCTGATGTCGGCCGAAGTCGAGCCGGAAGAGCTGTACACCAACGGCACGCTGGCCAATGAATTTCACCGCACGGTGTCGCGCATCGTCGAAATGCAATCGCGCGACTACATGGACAAAGAGCAGCGCGGTGCCGCCGCCGCGCTGGCGTAGCGCAATCACCGGACTAACTATGAGAGCAATGACTTACCTGTTGGCCGCGCTGCTGGCCGCAGTGCTGGCCGCACCGGCCCTGGCCCAGACCATCGGTCAGGATCCGATCGGCGCGCCACGCGTGCCCAGCACCCACTCGGTCGAGCAAGCCGACGCCACGCTGGCGCAGGTGGCGCGTGACCGCGCCAAAGTGCACGAGACCTTCGCTGCCAGCGAGCGCGTCTGCTACACCAAGTTCTTCGTCAATTACTGTCTGGACCAGGCCAAAGAACAACGCCGCGCCGCGCTGTCAGATTTGCGCGCGGTCGAAGTCGAGGCCAGCCACTTCAAGCGCCAGGACTCGGTCGACAAGCGCGATGTCGAACTGGCAGAGCGGGTGCGCAAAGACGCCGAAGAGCAGGCATTGCGGGCCCAGCAAGTGCCGAAAGCGGCCAAGGTCATCGACGACACGCCACGCGCCGCGCCGAGCGGCCCCAGCGTTGCCGAACGTCAGGCCGCCTACGACGCCAAGGTAGCGCGTCAGCAAGCAGAGGAAGCGGCCAACGCCGGCAAGCGCGCCGCCAACGTTGCCGCCTTCGAAAAGAAACAAGCCGAATCGCTGCGGCGCCAAGCCGAAGTAGCCCGAAAAAAAGCCGAAGCCGAGCAAAAGCGCGCCACCCAAGCCGAATCCGACCAGAAAAAATCCCAATAGCAAAACCGGGGTCAGGTCTGCCAATCG
>JBGSBQ010000214.1:0-6394 GCA_041730475.1 Sphingomonadaceae bacterium | reverse complement strand
TCGAGGTGCGGGTCGGCGCGGCGCCATCGCTGCAGCTGGAGGGCGACAGCAACCTGCTGGCGCTGGTGCGCACCGACCCGCACCTCGACCTGCAGCGGGCCACTCAGATCGAGTCCGCGCAGGCTGCCGACGCTGCGTTGTTCGGTCGCCAGCTGGCCATTGCCCTGAATGCTGGACGAGCTGCCGAAGGCGGTCTCATAGCGCACGCTGCCATCGTCAGGCACCACGATGATGGCGCAGCCGCCCAGAGCGAGCAGAATGGCAAGAGCGGTAGTAGTCAGTGCAGTACGCATGGCGGCAATCCCCGGAATAGTTAAAGTGGCGCCACTGTAGCGCTCCACCCGGCCCGCGCCAGCAGCGATGCGACGAACTGCAGAAAACAGGGGATGAAACGCGCCGGGCCGGTGCTACCATCATGGAAACTGACCATCTCCTGCGCGCCAAAACTACCATGACCACCTTGACCACCACGCCTACCACCAGCGCCACCAACAACGCGCCCGACAGCCTGCTCGACTTGCGCGACCAGACCCGCCAGTTTGCCGCAGAACGCGACTGGCGCCAGTTCCACACGCCGAAAAACCTGGCCATGGCGCTGACCGTGGAAGCGGCCGAACTGGCCGAGCATTTCCAGTGGCTGACTACCGGCGCCGACGCCGAACTGGATGACGCCAAACGTACCGGGATCCGCCACGAACTGGCCGACGTACTGCTCTATCTGGTGCAGCTGGCCGACCAGTGCGGCGTTGACCTGCACGCCGCCGCGCTGGAAAAGATCGCCCTGAATGCAGCCAAATACCCAGCCGACCGGGTCCGCGGCGACGCCCGCAAATACAGCGACTACTAGTCCGGCACCCGCAGCGCCTTGCGGATCGCTGCCAGCACCAACGGCCAGGCCGGCGAACTGGCGGCCACCTCGTCGTAATGGCTGCCGCCGGGCAGCACGATCACCTCGGCGCTGTCGCCGGCAGCCTGCGCCCGGCGCGCAAAGTCCTGTCCGACCCGCAGCGGCGCAATACTATCCAGCTCACCGTGGATCAGCACCGTGTGCACACCAGCTGGCAGCAGCTCGCCGGGCGAGGTATCGGCATACACGTCCGGCCGTTCGGCGCTGGGCAGGCCGGTCAGCTGCACCATATCGCGCTCGCAGCTAGTCTTGATCAGGTCTTTTTCATGGCGCAGATCGGCCAGCCCACCAAGGCTGATCACCTGCGGCACCGCCAGCGCCTCGTCCACCCACAGCGGACTGCTGCGCGGCAGGCGGGCACGCGCCGCCGCCCATTGCGCCAGATGGCCACCCGCCGAGTGCCCGACCAGCACCACGCGCTGCAGGTCCAGCGCATGCGCGCCGGCCAGCTGGCGCAGGCTGTCCAGCGCCAGCGCCACGTCCTGATAGGTACCGGGATAGCCGCCGCCCGCTTCATCGACGCAGCGGTATTCGATATTCCACACCGCGATGCCCTCGGCCACCAACGCCGCTGCCAGATTGCGCATCTGGCGGATGCCGCCATAGGCCACGGTCCAGCAGCCGCCGTGGATCAGGGCCACCAGCGGAAACGGGCCGGCGCCCTCCGGCAGGAACAGCTCCGCGTACTGCGCCGCTGCGGTGCCATACGCATGGCGCAGCTGCGGCGCCGGTCCGTCCAGCGCCAGATAGTCGTCCAAAGTCATGGGCTCAATTTTTGTGCACATCGTCGTCCTCCGCGTAGAGCGGCATGCTACACCAAAAAAAACGGCCACCATCGCTGGCGGCCGTTCGATACTGCGTTCACGATGCTTAGAACTTGTAGTTGGCGCGTGCGTAGTAGTAACCACCGTTGATGCCGAATGGCGAGAAACCAGGCAACACCGAGACTGCCGCATTGTCGTTCGCGGCCCGCTCTTCCGCCAGCAGCAGTGCATTGCGCTGTGGCGGATACTGGTTGAACAGGTTGTTGGCGCCGACCGCGAGGCTTAGCGTCGGGCTCCACTTGTAGCTCAGTTCCAGATCGGTGATGGCCTTGGTGCCAATTTCACTGTTGTAGTAGACCGAGCCGTCTTCACTGCCGTATTGCGACGATTTGCCATAAATCGATTCGCGCAGGTTGACGGTCCAGGCGCCGATCTTCCACAGTGCACCCAGATTCAGACGCATCTTCGGCGACGCCGTTTCCAGGCTCGAAATGGCGACCGGATCGAGCAGGGTTTGCGGCAGCAGCTGCGCCGGGGCCTGGTTCACCTTGGTCACTTCGACCTTGTTGTAGTTGGCGGCGATCGACCAATCGACCTTGCCCCAGCCACCGTAGCTCGAATTGAGCGTGGCCACAAATTCCAGACCACGGCTGCGGGTATCGACCGCGTTCGAGAAGATGTTGATACCAGTCTGGGTCACGGTCGGATCGAGCACATTGCCATTCGCCTTGATCGCGGCAATCACCGCAGCCGAATTATTCGCGCCACCGCCCGAACCATACAGCGAACCGCTGCCGACGATACGGTCACGGATCTTGATCTGGTAGGCATCCACCGTCACCGACAAGTTTTGCGCCGGGTTCAGTACCAGACCCACGCTGAAGTTGGTCGAACGCTCAGGCTTCAGGCCATCGATACCAACCAGCCGCGCACCCGCCGAATTCGGTGGCAGCTGCACGAAGGCCGACGTCGGCGAGACGTTGGTGGCCGAGTAGTATTCCTCGGCCAGCGTCGGCGCCCGGAAACCATTCGAGATGGTGCCACGCAGGCCCACTTCCGGCGCGAAGTCGTAACGCGAGGTCAGCTTGCCGACCTTGGCGCTGCCGAAGTCGGAGAAGTGCTCATAGCGCGCCGCCAGATCCAGCGTCAGTGCCTTGATCGGATTGCCAGCCACGTCGATGTAGGCGGCCACATTGCTACGGCGATGGCTGCCAGCGTCGGTCAGCGAGAAGCCCGGATAGGCTTGCGAACCTTCCTTGTAACGCGATGGTGCATCACCGGCTTCGATCTCGTACTTGTCGATGCGGTGTTCCAGGCCCAGCGCCAAATTCAGCGGCGACGACCAGCCGACTGCGAACTCACGGCTCGCTTCCAGCGTGCTGGTCAGCTGGCTGGCGATGAAGGCACCGGCGATGAACGAGGTCGGGGTGGCGCCGGTATCGTTGAACAGCGAGACGTTACCGCCATCGATGTTGCCGATCTGGCTGTGGTCGCGGCCATAGGTTGAGCTCAGGTCCACACTCCAGACATCGAGCTTGCCCTTGATGCCGGCGGTCAGCGCGAAGTCATCCTGCTTCAGGGTTTCCTTCGGCGAGAAGCCAAGCGGATAGATCGCCGGCAGCCGGTTCGGCAGACGATAGTTCTCGAACGCGCGCGCTTCCTTGCGGCCATAGGTGGCGATTGCATACAACTGGCTGTCCGGCGCAAAATCGTAGCCGAAGTTGGCCGCCATCACGTTCAGGTGGTACTGCGCATCGCCCGAAATGTGATTCACGTAGGGATAGCCAGGTGCCTGCAGCAAGGCCGGATATTTCTTGATGTTGGCCGGGTCGATGACGCGCGGATCGATACCGCCACGGTCGCTATAACCATGGTATTTCGATTCCAGGGTCATATTCAGGTAAGCGTCCTGGAACGGCTCGAAGCCGGCATTGATCGAGGCATCCGCGGTACGGCCGCCACCATCGACATAGCCGCCACCGGTGGCCGTGGCGCTGCCGCCATGGCTGTTCGATTTCAGGATGATGTTGATCACGCCGGCGATCGCGTCCGAGCCGTATTGAGCGGCGGCGCCATCCTGCAGCACTTCGATATGGTCAATCGCCGACACCGGGATGTAGTTCAGGTCAGCCGCTGCGCCACCCTGGTACGGACCACCGAGCACGGCCAGATTAGCGGTGCCGTGGCGGCGTTTGCCGTTAATCAGCACCAGTGTGTTATTCGGACTCAGACCACGCAGGCGGGCCGACAGCGTCAGGTTGGCGGTATCGCCACCGAAGGCCTGCGCGGTGAACGACGGCAGGTTCTGCGCCAGCGCCTGAATCAGGTCTGGCTGGCCGGTGCGGCCCAGCGAGCCGGCATCCAGCACCTGGATCGGCGAAGCGCTGTTTTCGGCCTTGATACCAGTCGAACGGGTACCGGTGACGATCACGGCGCCGGCCGAGGTGGCGGCAGCAGCGTCGGGCGCGGCGGCAGCATCCGCATCGGCAGCGTGGACGATCCCGGCTTGCATCAGCAGTTGCAGCAGTACGACGGCGGCAGCGCCGGATTTCAGTATGGCCTTATGCATGGTTATCCTCATCTGGTAAAAAAAGTTAGGGCGGGATACAGCGCGATACGGTTGACGACTTATTTTTTGGCGGCCACCACTTCGATCTCGACCAGCCATCCCGGGCTGTTCAGTGCCGCCACCTGCATCACCGCGCGGGCCGGCAGGTTAGGCTGGCTGCCGCCGAAGAATTGGGTGTAGGCCGCCATGAAACCCTTGATGTCGGCCCGTCCACCATTGGCCGGATCACCGACCAGAAACACCTGCATCTTGACCACGTCCGGCATGTCGAGCTTCATGCTTTGCAGGATCTCCTTGATCTTCTTCAGCACCCCCATGGTCTGGGTCTGGGTGTCGCCATAGGCGGCCAGCGAGTCCGGTGGCGCATCCTTGTCGACCACCGGCGGCACCTGCCCGCTGATGAAGTGAATCGTGGTACCGGGCGCAATCGAGACCGCCTGCGCGATCGGGAAGTCCGAACCGGGGATCTTATGGCGCACGATGGCGGGCGCCGCCGGCGCGGCAGCACTGGCGCTGGCAGAGACCAGTCCCAGTGCGGCCGGGACCAGCAGGGCTAACAGTATTTTTTTCATGGGCTCTCTCTCTCTAGGGTGGTAAAACGGAATGCGGTGCTTAGTGTTTGTTGGAGACCTGACCGTCGCTGTACGGTTCGATCTGCAGTGTGTCGCGCAGGGCCAGCACGTCGGCCTCGGTCAGCGCACTGCCCTTGTTGCCCCAATTGCTACGCACGAAACTGAGCACGCTGGCGATGTCGCGGTCATTCAGGCTGTCGCTGAAGTCGGGCATGCCACCGCGGCCCTTCAGCAGCACGGCCGCCACCTCGCTCGCCTTGCCCTGCACGAAGGGGTTGCCGGCCAGCGCAGGGAAGGCGCCCGGGATGCCCTTGCCGCTCGGCTGGTGGCAGGCCGCGCAGTTCTTCAGGAACAGCGCTTTGCCATCCAGCGCATGGGCCTCGCCCTGCGCTTGCGCATGGGGCGCAGCGGCCAGTCCGATCGCCAGCGCCAGCGCGGCCGCATACAGCACCGGCATCGCCCCTAGCGACCGGCGGAATATCGATTGCAACGTCGTCATGCACTGGCCCTTTCATGGATTTTGGCGATCTGCTGCCACGCCGATTCAATCGCGCCGGCCTGCCAGCCGGTCAGATAACTCAGGTGTTCACCAGCCAGCAGCACCCGGCCTTCGCCCTCCAGCAGCACCGGATAGGCGCTGGCGCGGGTCTTGTCATTCCACTCGGCCCAGCCGCCCAGGTTGTACTGGATGCGGTGCCAGGCCACCGAGAAGGAACTCTCGAATTCGGTGCGGTACTGCGGGAAGATTTGCTCACCGGCTGCCAGCGCGAACTCGGTGCGCTCGGCCAGCGACTTGCCGCTGATTTCGATCGCCAGGTTCTGGTAGTTGTAGTAACCGAGCAGCACGCCCTTCTTCTTCTGCCAGCCGTTCGACGGCAGCGAGATGGTGTTAATCCCGCGCAGGTCCGTCAGCACATGGCCGCCGTAGATATGCTCGTCCTCTTCCCAGAAGCGGCGCTTCATTTGCAGGCCGATCTTGCCGACCGGTGCATAGGCCACCGCCTTCACGGCGGCCTTGAACTGGTCCGAGAAGTCGGTATCGATATTGCGCAGCACCGACAACGGGATCGCGCACAGGCAGTAATCGGCCGTCACCGTCGACACTTTGCCGCTGACGGTATCCTTGAGGGTGGCCGTCACGCCTTTTTCGTTCTGGCGCAGCGTCTGCACTTCCGCGTGGTAGCGGATGTTCTTGCCGACCCGCTTCTCGAATGCTTTCGCAATCTGATCCATGCCGCCGACCGGCTGGAACATGGTGTTCTGCATCGGGAAGTCCTGCACCGCGCTATACACATTGCCGACCTTGGAGGCCAGCAGCTCCTTGAAGCCAAGCGGATCGGACGGCGTGCCCGGCCCCGGCACCAGCCCTGCGCCCGGATTGGTGCTGTAGCCACGGCCACTGCGGCCCTTGTACTGCAGGTCCTTGCCGGCCAGCTGGCCCTCATGCGCCAGATAGTCGAGCAGCAGGCGCTTGTCATCCTCGGTCAGCTCGGCGTCGAGGTGATTGCGCTTCACCGACTTGGACAGCAGCTCGGCGACATGGCCGCGCATATCGGCCTTGATCTGGGCCGGACGCAGGCGC
>JBGSBQ010000213.1:0-6401 GCA_041730475.1 Sphingomonadaceae bacterium | reverse complement strand
CTCGGGCGTGCTGGTGGCCACGGTGGCGGTGGCCAGCAAGGTGCCCGAGGCCGGTACCGTGACGATGATGCTGGTGACCGTGCTCTGGCCGGGGGCCAGGCTGCCCAGGTTCTGTACCGGCACTCCCTTGTCGAGCGTGCTGGCCAGTCGTGGTTCATTGTGGTGGTCCAGCATCCAGTAGCGCACATCGCCTTCGGGCGAGGTGATGCGGCCGATGCGGCCGGTGCGGGTATCGAGCCGCTGCAGGTCCATGAAGCCGAACTGGCCGACCCCGGTCACGGTCGGATTGACGACGTAGACGGCGTCGCTGTCGCTGCTGGGCTGCTGCGGGATCAGGAAGGTATTCCACGGCAGCAGGTCGCGGCTGGCGTTGGCATCGACGATGAAGTTGTTGGTGCGCTTGACCAGTTGGCGGAACTTGCTGCCGTCGCGGTTGACGGCATACAGGCCCGGCCCGTAGCGCATATCGCCCTGGCCGATGCTGCGGTCGGTGGTGTTCAGTACCAGCCGGTCATCGTTGACCCAGGCAAAGGTGCCGATGTCGGCATCGGCAAAGCTGGCCACCACGGTGATCTTGTCGTTGCTGAGGTCGACGACGCCGAGGCGGTCGCGCAAGTCCTTGCCGCCGACCCGGGCTGCCAGATAACGGCCGCTGGGTGACAGCAAGGCGCCGGTGAAGCTGGGATTGTCGAAGAAGTCTTCCAGTGCGGGGCGCGCGCTGGCCGCGTTGGTGCTGGCCGGGGGCACGGTATCGGCCAATACGGCCGGGCTGGCAAGGATGGCAGCGGCCAGCACGCTGGCCCGAAGTGACTGGATCAGACGGCGCATACGGCTCCCAAGATGATAGTCAGAAATCTTATTTTAATAAATAGCTAATCTTCTAAGAATATCATCTACTTGCCAATTTGGCTACGTGGTGGCGTGCCGATCCTGTCGGTTTGTCCATCGGGCGCAGCATGGATTCCCGCCTGCGCGACGCTAAAGCAGCCGGTGCTGGCTTTCGCCCCACAGCAAAGTCGTGGTCAGCCCCTTTTGCCGTTCAGTTAAGGCGCAGATTGGCTAGCAAACCCCACCGACACAAAGCAGGGGTCAGACCCGCCGGGACTCGGCGTCCCCGTCTGACCCCAGTTCTTGTTTGGGGGGGGTAAGCGCACGCTACGGCACTTTAACTTGACGGCATTCGGGTCTGACCCCAGCAGGACTGGGACGGCGCTTAAGGCTCGGCGGCGCGGATGTAGTTGACCAGACCCCGGGTGCGGGCGTCGGGCGCCGGGGTCAGCAGGCTGGCGACGGCCATCGCCAGCAGCCCGGCCGGCACCCCGAAAATACCGGCCGAGATCGGCGCAATATGCAGCCACTGGCCGGCCGCGCTGCCGCCCAGCACTGGGCTGGTGTGCGCCATGTAATACACGCACACACCAAAGCCGGTCAGCATGCCGGCGATCGCGCCATAGTGATTGGCACGCTGCCAGAACACCCCCAGCACCAGTGCCGGGAACAGCGTCGAGGCCGCCAGCGAGAAGGCGGCCCCTACCAGCGACAGGATGTCGCCCGGCTTTTGCGACGCGGCATAGGCGGCGATGAAGGCCACCGCCAGCAGCAGCAGCTTGGAGATCGTGACCCGCTTCTGGGTCGAGGCGGTTGGGTCGACCAGCTTGTAATAGACGTCATGCGACAGCGCGTTCGAGATCGCCAGCATCAGGCCGTCCGCAGTGGACAGCGCCGCCGCCAGTCCACCGGCCGCCACCAGCCCCGAGATCACATACGGCAGCCCGGCAATTTCCGGCGTCGCCAGCACCAGCATGTCGGCATCGATGGCCAGCTCGCCCAGCTGCACGATGCCGTCATGGTTGATGTCGCTGATCGAAAACAGGGGATTGGCCTTGTCCACATTCGACCAGTAGGAGACCCAGTTCGGCAGGTGCGAGAAATCGCTGCCCACCAGCGCCGTGTAAATATCGTACTTGACCAGCACCGCCAGTGCCGGAATGGTCAGGTACACCAGCAGGATGAAGAACAGGCTCCAGAACACCGACACGCGCGACTCATGCACCGACGGCGTGGTGTAGGAGCGCATCAGGATGTGCGGCAGCGCGGCCGTGCCCATCATCAGGCACAGCGCCAGCGCCAGGAAGTTGTTGCGCTTGATGTCGGACTGTTCCGGATCGCCGGGGTAGGGCGTGGCGTGCGGCGTGATCGGCTCGGCCCGCGCCAGATTCTGGGCCCGCGCCTCGCGCCACACGCGCGCCGCTTCGTCAGCCGACTTCGGATAGGCAATCAGGGCCCGCTCGGCGCTGCGGATATCGAGCAGCGAGGCGTTGCGCTGCTTGGCCTGATCCAGCTTGCGCTGCGCCTCGGTATGGCCCGCTTCCCACGAGGTCGGCAGCGCCTTCAGCAAGTCCTCATAATCGGCGGCGCGCTGGCGGAAGATGCCGCGCACCTCGGCTTCGCGCGGATCCTGTTCCAGCACGATCTCGCGTGCGCTCAGGCGCGACAGCAGCTTGCCGTAGGCCACTTGCGGGATCGGGTTATGGCTGTGCTTGGCCGACAGCCACATGGCCGGGATCAGGAAGGCTACCAGAATGATGATGTACTGCGCCACCTGGGTCCAGGTAATCGCGCGCATGCCGCCGAGGAAGGAGCAGACCAGGATCGAGGCCAGTCCAAGGAAAATCCCGACCGAGAAATCGACGCCGGTGAAGCGCGAGGCGATCAGGCCGACCGCATAAATCTGTGCCACCACATAGGTGAACGAGATGGCAATGGTGGCCACCACCGCCAGCACCCGCACCGTGCGGCCGCCCCAGGTGGCGCCGTCGCCGCCGCCGTAGTGGGCCGCCAGAAAGTCGGGGATGGTGTACTGGCTGAAGCGGCGCAGATAGGGCGCAATCAGCAAGGCCACCAGACAATAGCCACCGGTCCAGCCCATGATATAGGCCAGACCGTCGAAGCCGTGCAGGTACAGGCCGCCCGCCAGACTGATGAAGCTGGCGGCGGAAATCCAGTCGGCCGCCGTCGCCATGCCGTTGAAGATGGCCGGCACGCGCCGCCCCGCCACATAGTATTCGAGCACGTTCGAGGTGCGGCTCATGACGCCGATCGACGCATACAGCACGATGGTGGCGAACATGAACAGGTAGCCGATCCAGACCCGCGACATGCCTTCCTGCTCCAGCACGGCCAGCGCGATCAGGAAGCAGACGAAGCCGGCCGTGAACAGCGAATAATAACGGCGCAGCCGCTGCGCCAGCGTGGTGGCTGGCTTCATGGTTGTTGCTCCGCCGCGGCGCGGTCAAGGCGGTGCATCTGCCACGCATAGGCGCCGGTGATGGCCAGATACGCCAGCGACGCGCCCTGCGCCGCCAGATAGAACGACAGCGGCCAGCCGAACACGGTCAGGCCGGCCAGCTCACGGGCGAAGAAGGCGGCGCAGAAGGTGGTCAGCAGCCACAGTACCAGCAGCGTGGCGGTGAAGCGGCGCACCTTGTGCCAGTGCTGCGACTTATCCATAGTAGGGCATTTCCTGTTCGTCGTCGGGCGCGCGCGGTGGCAGCGGGAAGCTGACACGGAACAGGCAGCCCGGCGGTTTGGCCTGCGGCGCGCGCGGATTATTGAAGATGTCGACTTCGGCGCCGTGCTGGTGGGCGATCTCGCGCACGATGGCCAGCCCCAGTCCGCTGCCCTCGACATTGCTGCCGAGGATGCGGTAGAAGCGGTCGAACACGTGTTCGCGTTCGGACGGCGCGATGCCGGGGCCGGTATCTTCCACTTCCAGCAGCGCGTGCTCGGCGGTGTCGCGCACCCGCACCGTGACGCTGCCGCCGGCCGGCGTGTAGCGCAGTGCATTGTCGATCAGGTTGGACAGCAGTTCGCGCAGCATGGTCGGATTGCCGAGGATCTGGACCGGCGCGTTCGGTGGCTCGAAGCCGAGGTCGATGCGCTGCGTGAATGACGCCTGTACCCAGTCATGCACGCCGTTGCGGGCCAGCAGGCTCAGGTCCAGCAGCTCGGTGCTGCTGCCGGCCTGCGGCTGGTTCTCGGCGCGGGCCAGGGCCAGCAGCTGGTTGACCAGTCGCGTGGCCGCTTCCGAACTCTTGGCCAGCTGTTCCAGTGAGCGGTGGATCTCGCCCTGATCGGTCTGGCGCAGCGCCAGCTCGGACTGGGTGCGCATGCCGGCCAGCGGCGTCTTCATCTGGTGCGCGGCGTCGGCGATGAAGCGCTTCTGCATCTCGATCGATTGCGACAGCCGGCCCAGCATGTCGTTCAGCGAGCCGACCAGCGGTGAAATCTCCTCCGGCACCTGGCGCGATTCGATCGGGCTCAGGTCGTCTGAACTGCGGGCCCGTATCCGTTCCTGCAACTGGGCCAGCGGCGACAGCCCGCGCGCCAGCGCAAACCACACCAGAGCCAGCACGATGGGCAGGATGATGAACTGCGGCAGGATCACGCCCTTGATGATGGCATTCGCCAGCAGCGCGCGCTTTTCCAGCGTCTCGGCCACCTGCACCAGCGCCAGCTGGCTGTCGTCGGGATTGTTCTGGTCGATAGTGACCCAGGAATAGGCGATGCGTACCTGGGTGCCGTGCATATTGTCATTGCGGAAGTGCACGCTGCCGACGCGGAAGCGGTCGCGGTCTTCTTCCGGCGGGGCGGGCAGGTCGCGGTCGCCATCGACGTAATCGCCGTGCGGGCCCTGGATCTGGAAATATACATTGTCGACATCGTCGGCGCGCAGGATGTCGCGGGCCGAGCCGGGCAGGCGCTTGATCAGCGTGCCGTCCACCGAGCGCACCTGCTGCGCCAGCACCGTCACGCTGTCTTCCAGCGCATGGTCGAAGGGCTGGTTGGCGATCGACTTGGCGACCAGGTAGGTGATCGCGATACTCATCGGCCACAGCAGCAGCAGCGGCGCCAGCATCCAGTCCAGGATTTCGCCAAACAGCGAATGCTGGATGTCGTCATCCTGCTCGACCGGCGGCTGGTAGGCCTCGGCGTCGTGGGCTGGCGGGGCCGGTGGCGTCACTTGGCGCTGGAACCGGCGGTGTCAGCCTCGGTCGTGCCGGGCCGTGGCGCATCGGAGAATTTTTCCAGGCAGTAGCCGAGGCCGCGTACGGTGGCGATGCGGATGCCGCCCACTTCGATTTTCTTGCGCAAGCGGTGCACATACACCTCGATCGCGTTATTGCTGACTTCCTCGCCCCATTCGCACAGATGGTCGACCAGCTGTTCCTTCGAGACCAGCCGGCCGGTGCGGGCCAGCAGGATTTCCAGCAGGCCCAGCTCGCGCGCCGACAGGTCCAGCATCTGCTCGTTGATGTAGGCGCTGCGGCCGACCTGATCGTAGCTGAGCGGACCGTGGCGCACCACGGTGGCGCCGCCGCCGGCGCCGCGCCGGGTCAGGGCGCGCACCCGCGCTTCCAGTTCCGACAGCGCAAACGGCTTGGCCATGTAATCGTCGGCGCCCAGATCGAGGCCGTTGACGCGCTGCTCGATCGAATCGGCGGCCGTCAATATCAGCACCGGCAGCAGCGAGGCACGCGCGCGCAGACGGCGCAGCACCTCCAGCCCGGACAGCTTGGGCAGGCCGAGGTCGAGGATCAGCAGATCGAATTCCTGGGTCGACAGGGCGGTGTCGGCTTCCTGCCCGTTTTTAACGCAATCGATGGCATAGCCGGATTGGCGCAGGGAACGCGTCAGCCCATCGGCCAGCACGCTATCGTCTTCGGCAAGTAAAATACGCATGAATCACTCCGGCGGAACAAGGCTGTATTGTGTTTCGTTTCAAATCCCTTCACAAGGGAAGTTTGTGCTATTTCAAACAATGCCGGGAATGCGTGCAAATCGTGCTTGCAATAAGCACTGTTTTTTTATACAGTGTCACCTGTATCGCGCATCGCAAGACCCTCCACGCGCTTAATGAGCCTCAACTTGCTTGAAAGATTATTATGGACGACAAAAAAGGCGTAGTACCCGCAGCCGAAAAAGCCAAGGCGCTGGCCGCCGCACTGGCCCAGATCGAAAAGCAGTTCGGCAAGGGTTCCGTGATGCGCATGGATGCCAATGCCCCAATCGAGGACGTGCAAGTGGTGTCGACCGGCTCGCTCGGTCTGGATATCGCGCTCGGCGTGGGTGGTTTGCCACGTGGCCGCGTGGTGGAAATCTACGGCCCTGAATCGTCGGGTAAAACCACGCTGACCCTGCAAACCATTGCGGAAATGCAAAAACTGGGCGGCACCTGCGCGTTCATCGATGCCGAACACGCACTCGACGTCGGTTATGCCCAGAAGCTGGGTGTGAACCTGCACGAATTGCTGATTTCGCAGCCGGATACTGGCGAACAGGCACTGGAAATCTGCGATGCACTGGTGCGCTCCGGTTCCGTCGACATGGTGGTAGTCGAC
>JBGSBQ010000212.1:0-6402 GCA_041730475.1 Sphingomonadaceae bacterium | reverse complement strand
ACGTTCTGCCACCCTTCAATCTAGTAAAATGCTGAATTAGGTATCTTAATCTACCCGCCGTGCAAAACCAAACTTCTCCACTCATATTAAGCTTCGGCGTGTCCGACCCGGTCGGCGCCATCGGCGTCCAAGCCGACCTGGCAGCATTTTCCGCCCTCTCCTGCACTGGCCTGGCCGTCACCACCGCGTTGCTGATCGGCGACAGTGCGCGCGTCGAAGACCAGCAGGAGGTCGATCCCGACTGGCTGTCCGACCAGGCCCGCGTGCTGCTGGAGGACATGACCATGGCCGCCTTCAAGATCGGCGCGCTGACCAATGTGGAGCATGTATCGGCGATCGCCGAGATCCTGTCCGACTATCCGGACGCGCCGCTGATCCTCGATCCCTTCAGTTCACGGCTGCCCGATCCGGGCGACGACGAGGCCGAAGAAGTGCTGACGGCAGTGCGCCAGCTGCTGGTGCCGCAGGCCACGCTGCTGATGCTGTCGCAGGTCGAGCTGGGACGACTGGCCGAAACCTGGCGCGAAAGCGCCGACGAAACCATGGAGTCCGACATCGAGCACCTGCTGGCCCTGGGCTGCGAATACGTGCTGGTGACCGGTACCGCGGCCAATATCGGCCAGCCGGGCGGCGGCGCCAACGTCGCCAACACGCTGGCCAATACGCTGTACGGCGCCGATGGCCTGATCAGCCACGACCCGTGGCAGCACTTCCCCGGCCCCTTCCTTGGCGCCGGCAGCACCCTGTCGGCCGCGCTGACCGCCTTCATGGCACACGGCATGGAAGTTCCCGCTGCAGTGCAAGCGGCACAGGCCTATACTATTGGCGCGCTGGCTCACGCACAGCGCTACGGCATGGGCAAGCTGGTGCCCAACCGCTTTTACCAACTGCTCACCCCCATTAAAGACTGACGCTATCATGACCACCATCTCGAAAAACGACACGCTGTTCGCCCGCGCCCAGAAAACCACGCCCGGCGGCGTCAACTCGCCGGTGCGCGCCTTCCGTTCGGTCGGCGGCACGCCGCGCTTCATCACGCACGCCGAAGGCCCGTACTTCTGGGATGCCGACGGCAAGCGCTATATCGACTACATCGGCTCGTGGGGCCCGGCCATCGTCGGCCACGCCCACCCGGAAGTGGTGAAAGCGGTGCAGGAAGCGGCCACCCGTGGCCTGTCGTTCGGTGCGCCGACCGAAGCCGAGATCGAGATGGCCGAAGAAATCTGCCGTCTGGTGCCATCGATCGAGCAGGTGCGGCTGGTGTCGTCCGGCACCGAAGCGACCATGAGCGCGCTGCGTCTGGCACGTGGCGCCACCGGGCGCGACAAGATCGTCAAGTTTGAAGGCTGCTACCATGGCCACGCCGACTCGCTGCTGGTAAAAGCGGGCAGCGGTCTGCTGACCTTCGGTAACCCGACCTCGGCCGGCGTACCGGAAGACTTCGTCAAGCACACCATGGTGCTCGACTATAACAACGTGGAAGCGCTGGAAGCCGCGTTTGCCGAATACGGCGACCAGATCGCCTGCGTCATCGTCGAACCGGTGGCCGGCAATATGAATCTGATCAAAGCCTCGGCGCCGTTCCTGCAAGCGATGCGCGCACTGTGCACCAAGCACGGCGCGATCCTGATCTTCGACGAAGTGATGTGCGGCTTCCGCGTGGCGCTGGGCGGCGCGCAGCAGCTGTACGGCATCCAGCCCGACCTGACGGCGCTGGGCAAGGTGATTGGCGGCGGCCTGCCGGTAGCAGCGTTCGGCGGCAGCGCCGCGCTGATGAGCAAGATGGCGCCACTCGGCGCGGTGTATCAGGCCGGCACGCTGTCGGGCAACCCGGTCGCCGTGGCAGCCGGCATGACCACGCTGAAACTGATCCAGCAAGCCGGTTTCTACGAGCAGCTGAGCGCCGCCACCAAACGTCTGGCCGACGGCCTGACAGCAGCGGCGCAGGAAGCCGGCATCACCTTCTGCGCCGACGCCATCGGCGGCATGTTCGGTCTGTACTTCAGCGCCACGCCGCCCAACAACTACGCCGAAATGATGGCCGGTGACCGCGAGCGCTTCAACGTCTTCTTCCACGCCATGCTGGACGAAGGCGTGTACTTCGCCCCGGCCGCCTACGAAGCCGGTTTCGTTTCGGCGCAGCACAGCGACGCCGTCATCGACGCCACCATCGCCGCCGCCCGCCGCGTGTTCGCCAAACTCGCCGCCTAATTAAAACCGGGGTCAGCTAACAAGCCGGGGTCAGGTCTTAATGCCGCTAAGTTAAAGTGCCGTAGCGTGCGCTTGCACCCCAAGACAAGACCTGGGGTCAGACCCGCCGGGTCTGACCCCGGCTTTGCGTCGGTGGGGTTGGTTTAGATCTCGTCGGCGTCGTCCGCTTCGGACATCTGGATTACGCCGGTGTTGAAGTTGTATTCGAACAGGTCGCCGTAGCGGCCCCATTCGATGGCAACCCGCAGCGCGCGCTCGGCCTCGGCTTCGCTGAGCGTGAAACGTAGTAGCTTGAGGAACAGGTCTTCCGGCAAATCGCCTGATTTGTCCTGCTCCAGTCCATGGCAGATGTAGGCGATCAGCGGCACATGCTCGAGCAACTGTTTGCCGAACATTTCCTGACGTTCGGTGTTGCTGGCAGCGACGTAGCGGCCACCCAGATCGGTCAGCAAAATGTCGCCATTGGTCAGATAGGCAAAGCCCAGCAGGATCAGCGCATTCAGCACTTCCAGCAGTTCGGCATCGGTCAGCTCGGTCTCTTCGGCCAGTTGCGGCAGGTCGGCGCGGCCGCTGAACGGTTCTTCGGCCAGCAGTTCCAAGATCCCTTCCAGGTGCGCGATGTCGGCCTGCGGCAGACGGACGCCCAGCTGCAGCTTGACTTCCTTTTCGCTGATCAGGCCCGGCCGCGCGGCGCCGGCCGTCATCAACTCGTACACCTTGTCGATCAGCTGCCGTACTTCGGTGCCAGCTGCCTTGCGCGGCTGCGGCAGCGAGATCGGCAGCTCGGCGCGGACCCGGCCCGGATCGCTGGCAAAAATCAGCACCCGATCAGCCATCATGACCGCTTCTTCAATATTGTGCGACACCACCAGTATGGCCTTGGTCGGAATCTGGCCCGATTGCCATAATTCGAGGATTTCTTCGCGCAGACGTTCGCCAGTCAGCACGTCGAGCGCCGAAAACGCTTCGTCCATCAGCAGCACTTCCGGTTCCATCACCAGCGCTCGTGCAATGCCGACGCGCTGCCGCATGCCGCCCGACAGTTCGCGTGGCAAGGCGCCTTCAAAGCCGGACAGGCCAATCAGGTCGATCACCTTTTCGGCGCGCCGGGCCCGTTCGTCGGCCGGCATGCCTTGCGCTTCCAGTCCCAGTTCAACGTTCTTCTGCACCGTCAGCCACGGGAACAGCGCGAACGACTGGAACACCATGCGAATGCCGCGCGCGGTGCCATACAGCGGCATGCCGCGGTACAGCACCTGGCCGCTGTCGGCCGGTATCAGACCGGCCATGATGCGCAACATGGTCGATTTACCGGAGCCGGACTGGCCCAGCAGGGCGACGATTTCGCCTTCATGCAGCGTGAAATCGACGCCTTCCAGTACCGAACGCGCGGAGCCGTCGGCGCCGCGGAAGTGTTTGCCGACCGCTTTCAGTTCGACGATGGGTGTACTCATATGCTGTTAATCCTAGAAATGCAGCCGGCTCTCGGCCAGCGTGTACAGGCGGCGCCAGACGAAATGGTTGAAGCCCATGACGAAGATGCACATCACGCCGATGCCCAGCGCGATGCGTGGGAAGTCGCCACGCGCCGTCATCTCGGCGATGTAGCTGCCGAGGCCATGGGCTTGCACCGTGGTCGAGCCCCAGCTGACGTATTCGGCCACGATGCTGGCGTTCCACGAACCACCCGAGGCGGTAATCGCGCCCGTGACAAAGCTGGGGAAAATGGCCGGCAGCAGGTAGCGGCGCCATTTGAGCCAGCCGGTCAGGCCGAAGTTCTTGGCGGCGTGACGTAATTCGGTCGGGATGGTGGACGCGCCGGCGATCACGTTGAACAGTAAATACCACTGCGTCCCGAGGATCATCAGCGGCGACAGCCAGATGTCGGGGTTCAGGTGATAGCGCACGATCAGCACCACCGCCACCGGGAACACCAGATTGGCCGGGAACGCGGCCAGAAACTGGGCCACCGCTTGCGTGCGCGAGGCCCAGCGCGGGTTCATGCCGATCCAGACCCCGACCGGCACCCATACCAAGGCGGCCAGCGCCAGCAGTACCACGACCCGGCCCATGGTATAGCAGCCCAGCACCAGCACCCGGCCCACCTCGGCCCAGCCTACTTCGGTGCGGATGAAATGCGCGAGGCTCCACAGCGCATAGAACACGACAGCGGCGATCACCGCATCCCAGATCCGTTGCGGCAGCAGCGATTGCGCCTGCGGCCGCGCGCGTGGCGAGGTGCCGTCGTGGTTCAGGCGGAACAGCGCGATTGAGCGTTCCAGCAGGCCGCCGGCCCACGCTACCAGTTGCTGCGTGCGTTCGGTGCGGCGCAGCCAGGTCAGCAGCCATGACTGCTGGGCGCTGTCGCCGCCGGTCTCTTCGAAGCGGAATTTGTCGGCCCACGCCAGCAAGGGGCGGAAGAACAGCTGGTCATACAGCAGCACGCCGATCAACATGGCGAGAATGGCCCAGCCGATCGCGCCCATGTCGCTGCGTTCGATCGCCAGCGCGATATACGAACCGATACCGGGCAGCTTGATGTTCTGGTTCGATACCGAGATCGCTTCCGACGCGACCACGAAGAACCAGCCGCCCGACATCGACATCATCGTATTCCACAGCAAGCCGGGCATGGCGAACGGCAGTTCCAGACGCCAGAAGCGCTGCCAGCCGGACAGCTGGAACACGCGTGCCGCTTCCGACAATTCGGCCGGTACGGTGCGGAAGCCCTGATAGGCGGAAAACGCCATATTCCACGCCTGCGACGTAAAGATGGCGAAGATGGCCGCGCATTCGACGCCCAGCAGATTGCCGGGGAACAGCGCGATAAAGGCCGTCACCGTGATCGACAGGAAGCCGAGAATCGGGATCGATTGCAGGATGTCGAGCAGCGGCACCAGCACTTTTTCGGCCAGCCGGTATTTGGTGGTCAGCGCCGCGAACACGCAGCTGAAGATCATTGAGGCGCCCAGCGCGATAAACATCCGCAGCGTGGTGCGCAGCAAATAATACGGCAGGTAGGACGGATCGAGCGACAGCGGCAGCGCCTGACCTACTTCATAGGGACGCGCCATTTGCTGGCTGCCATAGGCCATCAGGACGAACAGTGCGAGGACGATGGGGAGCAGCGCCCAGTCCCAGCGGTTGCCGCCGGCTTCCACCACCTGACGGGGGAAAAATTGCCGTTTTTTTGTCATGGGGGTACTGCCGTGGAAGGAAAATCCCGCTAGTTTAACCGATGCCGATGACGGCGCAGTGACAGCCGGTGGCAAGTGGTATGCTTGGGCAGCACAGCCTGCGGCATCATCATGGCAAGTCAAACAACGGTCTCATCATGCAGCTGATACGGTGCAACTGGACGCCGTGGTCGAGGGCAGCAGCAAATGAAGCCCCCCTGCGATGGCCAGCAGACGCGGGAGTTTCTGCCCAAAGCAGCGTGAGCCTTACTTCAACCAGCCACGCCGGCGGAAGTACCAGAACGGGGCGATCGCGCTGGTGATCATCAGACCCAGCGCGAACGGGTAGCCGAGCGACCATTCCAGCTCGGGGAACCAGCCCTTGAAGTTCATGCCGTAGATCGAGGCGATCAGCGTCGGCGGCAGGAAGGCTACGCTGGCCACCGAGAAGATCTTGATGATCTTGTTCTGGTTAATGTTGATGAAACCGACCGTGGCATCCATCAGGAAGTTGATTTTGTCGAACAGGAAGGAGGTGTGGCCGTCCAGCGATTCAATGTCGCGCAGAATCTGGCGCGCTTCTTCGAATTGCTCGGAATTGAGCAGGCGGCCGCGCATCAGGAAGCTGACGGCGCGCCGCGTATCCATCATGTTGCGACGGATGCGGCCGTTCAAGTCTTCCTCGTGGGCGATGGCGTTCAGCGCGGCGGCCGCGTCCTGGTCGGTAAATTCTTCCTGCAGCACGCGGCCGCTGACTTCTTCCAGATTCTGGTAAATGCCTTCCAGCGCATCGGCCGAATATTCGGCATCGGTGGCGTACAGGTCGAGCAGCACGTCCATGTAGTCGGCGATCGAGCCGGGCCGCGAGCGGGCGCGCATGCGCACCAGCCGGAACACCGGCATATAAGAAATTTAATACCGCCTATTTATAAGAAAAAACTATACTTCCTCTACTCTATATCCCTTCCAAAACTTTCCCTTAACGTAATCTGTCAACCGCTTCATTAACAAATAA
>JBGSBQ010000211.1:0-6414 GCA_041730475.1 Sphingomonadaceae bacterium | reverse complement strand
TAGCGCGCGAACTTGCCGATTGCGGGTAGCAGTTTGGCGTCGACGTTCTTTGGTACTGCGAAGTGGATCAGCCAGCCGCCATCGGCGATGCCGGTCGGGCCTAGCGGCGCCGGGGCCACATCGGTGAGGGCGTAGATGTCGCGGGCGTCGCCCTGGATGCGTTTCAGCGCGGTCGGTGGCGCCAGCAGCATGCCGAGGCGGCCACCCTTGTAAGCGTCGATCGCGGCCGGGAAGTTATCTTCGGCGAACAGTGCGTCCTTCAGCAGGCCGCCGGCCTTGTAGGTCTCGGCCAGCTTGTTGATCAGGGCGACGTGTTGTGGCGAGTTGAAGACGGCTTTGCCAGCGCGGATCACGGGCAGGCCTTGCTGCAGCATCAGACCGTCGATCTTGGACAGCGCCGGGCACAGGCCGGCCTTGCCGGTACGGGCTGCGATCTGGCGCGCGAACAGCAGCTGTTCGTCGAGGTTGCGCGGCGCGTGCGGAATCCCGGCAGCCTTGAAGATTTGGGTGTTGTAGGTGATTACGGCGACGTTGCTGTACATCGGAAAGCCGTAGATCTTGCCGCCGAAGGTCAGGTCTTCGAGCGTGCTGGCCAGATAGCGCGGGCGGGCCTCGCCAAGCAGTTCATCGACTGGCGTCAGCAGGCCGTCGCGGGCGAATTCGTCGGCCCACGGCACGTTCAGGTTGACCAGCGCAGGTGGCGTGCCGGCGACGATGCGCGTTACCAGTTTAGTCTGGATGATATCCCACGGGAAGTCGACCCACTCGACTTGGACACCGGGATTGGCCGCTTCATAGTTGCGTACCAGCGCGGTGTAGTAGGGCGTGAATTTGGGCTTCATGCTGAAGGTCCAGAATTCGATTTTTTCGGCTGCGGCAGTGGAGAGAGTGCAGGCCATCAATGCAGCGAGGAGTAGCTTGGTCTTCATTGATGGCGGGCAGGTTTGCGTGCTGTCCCCCAAGGCCAAGAGCCGGGGTCAGACCCGTCGGGTCTGACCCCAGTTTTACGCCTCTGGGGTAAGCATGCGCGGTTAGTTGGTCTTGGTGACTTTGCTCAGGTGGCGCGGGGCGTCCGGGTCCATGCCGCGGGCGGCCGACAGCTTGGCCGCCATCACGTAGAAGGCCTGGATCGCGACGATCGGGTCGAGGTCTGGCGTGGCGGCCACTGGCAGCGTCAGGTCGCGGTCCGACACATCCGCCGGCGCCGCCAGAATCACACGCGCACCACGGCCACGCATCTCGTGCGCCAGTTGCAGCAGGCTGGCCTGGGTCGGGCCACGGGTGGCGAAGATCATCAGTGGATAGCCGTCTTCAATCAGTGCCATCGGGCCGTGCTTGATTTCCGCGCCGCTGAAGGCTTCTGCCTGCAGTGCCGAGGTTTCCTTGAATTTCAGCGACGCTTCCAGTGCGACCGGGAAGCTGATGCCGCGACCGACCACCATGATGTTCTTGGCCGGTGCCAGAATCTCGATGGCGGGCGACCAGTCTTCCCGGGTCGCGGCCAGCAGCGATTCCGGCAGCGCTTCCAGACCGGCCAGCAGGTCCGGGTCATTCTGCCACTGGGCCACCATGCGGGCACCGGCTACCAGACTGGTAATGAAGCTCTTGGTCGCGGCCACGCTCTGCTCTTTACCGGCGCGCAGCGGCATCGCCCATTCGGCGGCGTGCGCCAGTGGCGAGTCGATGTCATTGACCAGCGCCACGGTGGTGGCGCCGCCGTCGCGGAAGTATTTGATCGGCTCAACCACGTCCGGACTCTGGCCCGATTGCGAGATCGAGATGGCCAGCGTGTCGCGCGTGATCAGCGGCGATTTGTTCAGCGTCACCAGCGACATCGGCAGCGAAGCCACCACGCGACCGAGGCGCGCCATGATCAGGTAAGCCGCATACGAGCAGGCATGGTCCGAGCTACCGCGTGCGATGGTCAGTGCGGTCGAGAAGGAAGTGCTCCTCAATTTGCGGCCCAGTTCTGCGTAACGGTCTCCGTCCTGCGACAGCTGCGTGGCGACGCAGTCGGCGGCGGACAGGGCTTCTTTCAACATCATTGAGGTCACAACAATTCTCCTTCGATATAGACAGCTTTGAGATTCAGGTCGCGGTCGAGCACCACCAGATCGGCGTAGGCGCCGGGGGCCAGACGGCCCCGCTCTTGCAGGCCGAGATAATCGGCCGCATAGGTTGAGACACGCGCCGAGGCTTCTGCCAGTTCGAGGCCGAGTCCGACCAGGTTACGCAGCGCCTGGTCCATAGTGAGGGTGCTGCCGGCCAGCGTGCCGTCGGGCAGGCGTACGCCGCCCATGCATTTGTGTACCGTATGCCGGCCCAGCATGTACTCGCCGTCCGGCATGCCGGTGGCAGCGGTCGAATCGGTGACGCAGTACAGGTGCGGAATCGCGCGCAGGGCGACCTTGATCGCCCCCGGATGTACATGCAGCAGGTCGGGGATCAGTTCCGCATACTGGGCATGTGCCAGCGCGGCACCAACCATGCCCGGTTCGCGGTGGTGCAGAGCGGTCATGGCGTTGAACAAGTGGGTGAAGCCGTGCGCGCCGTGCTCCAGCGCGGCCACGCCGTCTTCATAAGAGCCCAGTGTGTGACCGATCTGGACCCGGATGCCGGCATCTGACAGTTCCCGCACCAGATCGAGGTGGCCGGCGATTTCCGGCGCCACGGTGATCAGTTTTAATGGCGCCAGCGCTTCCAGCTTTTGCACGTCGGCCAGCGTGGCGGCGCGCGCGTAGTTCGGTTGCGCACCGAGCTTGCCGGAGTTGATGTAAGGGCCTTCCAGATGCACGCCCAGTACCCGCGCTTCGCCTTTGCCGCGCTGACCTACGGCCGCACCGATCCCCTTCAGCGCCAGTTCGATGTCTTCCGGTGGCGCCGTCATGGTGGTGGCCAGCATGCTGGTGGTGCCATGCTGGGCGTGGATCGCCGCAATCGCGTGCACTGCAGCGCCGCCTTCCATCACATCCTTGCCGGCGCCGCCATGCACGTGCAGGTCGATAAAACCGGGGATGATGTAGTCGTCGTCGTTCAGCGTCGGATTGACGCTGCTGCCGTGGATCGCACCGATACGGTCGTTGAAGTGGATTTCGCCGCGGACCCAGCCCGCCGACGTCAGGATATTACCGTTGATTGCACCGCTCATCTGCGCGACTCCGCTACGAATTCATAATAATCACTGCGGCAATACGAGTGGGTCAGTTCCACCGCCGCGCCGTTTTCAAGATAGCTGACACGGGTGATATGCAGCATCGCAGCACCCGCAGGAATGTTGGCCAGCCGGGCCTGTTCTTCATTGGCGTTGACCGCGCGGATATGCTGCAGCGCGCGCATCGGAATGGTGCCATTGGCTTCCAGATAGCCGTACAGCGAGTCCGTCACGCTGTGCGGATTCGGCATGTAGATGTCCGGGATGGTGGTGGTCTCGATGGCCATCACCACGTCGTCGGCGGTACGCAGCCGTTTCAGGCGCGCCACCGGCATGTTCGGCGACAGGCCCAGTGACAGCAGTTCCAGCGGCACGGCGATGCCGATCTCGCGCTGAATCCAGCGCGAGCCGGCCGTGAAGCCACGCTGTTGCAGTTCTTCGGAAAAGCTGGTCAGGCGTGACAGTGGTTGTTCCAGCTTGGGCGTGATGTAGGTGCCGGAGCCGCGCTTGCGGGTCAGCATGCCGCGCTCGCACAACATGTCGATGGCCTTGCGCGCGGTGACGCGCGAGATCGTCAGCATCTCGGACAAGACCCGCTCGGACGGCAGCGCTTCATTGGCGCGCCAGTCGCCGCTGGCGATGCCATCGGACAGCTTGTTGGCCAGCTGCATATACAGCGGGGTGTCGCTGTCGGCGTCCGGTTTGAAATCGCGCAACTGGGCAAGCACGGGCTACTCCTTCATGCGTTGTTGGATCAGCCGCAGGGCACCCGCCGCGGAGTCGCCTTGCGGCGGCACGACCCGCTGCAGCAACGTCGCCGGCAGCCATGGCTGCAGCGGGGCTGCCAGACCGCCGCACAGCGCGATCGGCAGCGTGCCGCTGGCGTCCAGTGCGTTGGCCATCAGTTCAGTTTCGCGGCCGGCGTCGAGCAGGATGGTGCGCGCCACCGGATGGCTGTCGCCATGTTGCAGCACCAGCCGCGCCAGTTGCGCGTAGTTGGTCTGGCTAGCGTTGGCAAGCCAGACCTGAATCGCATTGCGTGCGCCACCGCAGGCCGTGATGACGGCATCGGCGAAGGCGCTGCCGGCCACGCGGCCGTCCAGCACTTGCTGGATATGGTTGATGGCGCGCAGGCCCATCCAGGCGCCACTGGCTTCGTCACCGGCCGGGAAGCCCCAGCCGCCAACTTCGACGTGAACGCCATCGGCGCGCCGTACTTCGCCGACACTGCCCGTGCCGAGCGCGACGATCGCACCGGGCTGGCCGCCGTGCGCGCCCAGCACCGTGGTGTGGCCGTCCGATTCCAGTGCCACTGCGGCATAGCCGGGATTGGCGGCCACGAAGGCTGCGGCCCATTCTTTGTTGTGCACGCCTGCGAGGCCGAGGCCGATGGCGATCCGCTGTTTGGCGGGGACGTCGAGGCCGGCATGGCCGAAGGCCTGGGTGGCGGCCATGTCGACGGCAGCCCAGGCGTTGGCGATGCCGTGCATCAAGCCCGAGGGGCCGCTGGCGCCCTCGGCGATTTCTGTACCGTCGGCACGCGCCAGGCGCACCCGGGTACCGCTGCCGCCGCCATCAACGCCAATGAAAAAGTCGATCATGTATGTCCTGTCGTGCCACGCCGAAAACTGAGAAGTTGTGGGGCACTATAGGGTTGGCAAACCAGCTTGTCAACAGGTATTTAACTGGTATTGTCAATTATTGAAGTGGACTTGCATGCGATGTTGCTAATGATGAGGTAACCCATTGATTTATTGTTGGTAATTGACATTGTGTTGGCCTGCAATCGGTGTTGTAAATGCATGCCACTTTGGTCTGGTTCTGGTAGACCAGTTGCTGTAAAAGACGAAAAAAAGCCCGGACTTTGCCGGGCGTAAGGGGAGCGGGCGGGAACTGGTATGCAGGCGGCGTTCAGTTATCGCGCTCGTGCATGCCGCTGCGTTCGAAGGTCACCAGGCGTGACTGGTCGGCCCGTGCCTTGACATTCAGTACCGCGTTACCGGGACCGCGCACCACGACATCGGCCTGGCTGGCCCACAGTGCGCGCGCATTCAGGTTGCCGGAGCCGCTGAGGCGGGCGTTCAGGCTGTCGACCTTGCCGTCCAGCTTGACTTCGCCGGGGCCGGACATGGTCAGCTTGACGTTCTTGCAGTCGGCGCTGGCACTCAGGTCGCCGGAGCCGCTGAGGTCGGCTTCCAGCGCTTCACTGACCTTGCTCAGGTAGATGTTGCCGGGACCATGGCTGCGGGTCACGGCGCGACCGAGTTGCAAGCCTTTGGCGTCGAGGTCACCCGAGCCGCTCAGCTCGGCGCTCAGCGTGCCGCCGCTGCCGGACAGCGTCATGTTGCCGGGGCCGCTCAGCAGGGCACGGATGGTGGGCGCTTGCAGGCCGCGCACCGTCAGGTCGCCGGAACCATGGACTTCGGCATCAAATTTCTTGATGCTGCCGGCGATGCAGGCGTTGCCGGGACCGCGCAGTATGGCGCTGGCCGCTTCCACCGCCAGTGCGCAGGCCGACAGGTCGCCGGAGCCGCTGACTTCGGCGCGCAATTCCTTGCTGCTGCCATCGAGTTTCAGCGCGCCGGGGCCGTGCAGCACGGCGCTGACCTTGAGCGCATGCACGTCGCTGATGTGGAGGTCGCCGGAGCCATTGACTTCCGCATTCAGCTCCTGGCTGACGCCGCTGGCGCTGACATCGCCCGGCCCGTTCAGCTGCACGTTCAGGCTGGTGGCCTTCAGCTGGCGCAGGTCGAGGTCGCCGCTGCCCGACGCCTGTACCGTCAGCTCGCGCACACTGCCGGTGGCGCGCAGGTCGCCGGCGCCATTGTTGGTCAGGCTGAGCTGTTGGCCCTGGTATTGCTGCAGGTCGACATCGCCACTGCCGGAGTTGGTGATGCTTTTCAGGTTGGCGGCGTGGATGTACACCGTCAGCGGAGCCTTGCTCTTGCCGAAGCCAAGGTTGATGGTCCAGCCTTTCTTGCGCGGCTGGCGCACCGTCAGCGTATCGCCGCTGACCACCGTTTCAATCTCGGCCATCTGCTTCTTCGGGCCGCTCAGTTCCACCGCCTGGTTACCCTGGCCGGTGATGATGACGCGGAACGGACCGCTGACGGCCAGCGCCGTGAAGGGCGCGACACTGCGCGTCTCGCTGGCGATTGCCTCGTCGGGTTTGGTTTCGGCGTAGCTGGAGGGGAGGGCGAGCGCGCCCAGTACCAGAGTGCTGGCCAGTGCAGTGCGGGGAAGGATGCGATTCATGGTATCTC
>JBGSBQ010000210.1:0-6429 GCA_041730475.1 Sphingomonadaceae bacterium | reverse complement strand
GCTCGATGTCGGCCACCGCAGCACTGCCCAGCTTGTCACCGCCATCACACTCATGCAGGCTGAGCACGGGTAAGCCCAGCGCCATGGCTTCGCTGACTGACAGCCCGCCGCCCATCATCGGCGGATTCAAATAGACATCGCTCATGGCAATCAATTCCTGCGCATTGCTGGCGTGGCCCAGCGCATGCACGCGCCCCGGCGCATGCGCCGCCAGCGCAGCCGGCGCCGCACCGCTGCCGCCCAGCAGCAGCCAGTGCAGCTGTGGCTCGGCATCCATCAGGGCCCCCATGCGCGCCGCCCATGGACCATCGATCTGGGTCGCCAGCTGATTGCCGATACTGATCATTAGCAGCGCCGCGTCCGGGATGCCCAGATCGACGCGCTGCGCCGGCGCCCCGCACGGACGGCGGCGCGCCCGGAACGGGTGGTAATACGCCAGGCTGGGCGGCTGTCCCAGCTGCCAGACATCGCCCTCGCTACCGTGCAAGGCCGGCTGCGCCGTCAGCCAGACATCGGTGGGCACCAGTGGCGCCATCGAATTAGTGGCCAGGCCCAGCACCGGATAGCGCTGGTATAGATCGTTAATCAAACCCGAATGCAAGCCGACAAACAACACCAGATCCGGCTCGATGGCCGCGATCTGATCCAGCATATCGTGCCAGCGCCGCATCAGGCTATACCGGGGGTCGGCGATCAGCAACTGCGTACCCGGCGCGGCGCGCTCCAGCCACGGCCCCAGTTCGGCTTGGCGCGACGCAATGGAACTGCCCTGACCCAGCAAATGGATGAAATCCGGCAGCATGGTCTCCTGGCAGGCCAGCAGGCTGACCTCGACGCCGGCCTGCGCCAGTACCTCGGCCTGCTCCAGCAGCATGCGGGTCGGCGGGTGGTGCGGCGACAATAATTCGGGCGCGACCAGCAGCACACGCCGCAGCGGGCCGGGGCGGCGCAGCGGCGGCGTGACCGTGGCCGGGTAGCCCATGCGAGTCGCCAGCGCTGGCAGACCCATGCTGTACAAATGGCGCACAAAGGTGGGCCGGTCGCGCGCATATAGCAGCCCACGTTGCCAGGCGAAATGGAAGAACGCGGCCAGCCGGTCCTGGTCGCACGGTTCGAGCGTCGCCAGCAGGGCCGCCGCCGTGCCCAGGTGCTGGAGCTCGCCGCTCGCAAGATCGAGAAACATGGCGCGGTAAAAACCGGCCAGCCCGTGGGCCGGCAAGCGCGCCTGCACCGCGGCAATCAACTGGGCCAGCTGCTCGCCATCGCTCAGGGCACGGGTCTGGGCCATCAGGTTGAGCCAGCAATGGCTAGCGGTCGGGTTGACGCTGGTGCGCTGTAGCGCATCGTCCAATAACAGGGCTGCGTTCATGTCTAGTACTCGATCGCCACCTCGGTCGCACCCAGCACTTGCTGCAAGGCCAGCTGCAGCTCATCCGACGGTGCTACCCGCCAGTCATCGCCAAACTGCAGCACGCAGCTGACACCTTGCGGCGCGATGCGGGCCGCGATCGGCAAGCCATTGTCGCTACGGTGTGGCGCCAGTACCTCGGCGATCTTGCGGCTGTCCAGCGTATGCGGCAGTTGCAGCCCCAGCTGGCGGCCGTACTGCACCCGCGCCGTGACGATGTCGAACACCTTCTCGGCCGAAATCCGCAGCCCGCCCGAGAAGCGGTCTTCCGAGACCTTGCCGATCACGGCCAGGAATTCGTCTTCCTTGAACATCTTCTTGTTCTCTTCGAACACCTCGCTGTACACCGTCACTTCCACCACGGCGCTCTTGTCGTCCAGCGTGACGATCAGCAGCTTGCCGCGCTGCGTCATCTGCGGCCGGATGCCGGTAATCACGCCGCACAGCATGCGCGGCTCGCGCGATGGCTCCAGCTCGGCCAGCTTGGTGCGGGCGAAGCGGCGCGCTTCCGGCGCGAACGAATCGAACATGTGACCGGACAGGTAGAAGCCAAGCGCAATCTTTTCCTCGGCCAGCTTCTGGCGGTCGGTGAACGGCGCGGCCTTGACGTACTCCGGTGGCGCCACCAGATCGCTGTCATCGCCGCCAAACAGGCTGACCTGATTGGCCGCCTTGGCTTCCTGATCGGCGCACTCCATCGCAAAGCTGACCGAGGCCAGCAAGATGGCACGGTCGATGCCGAGGCTGTCGAAGGCGCCGGAACGAATCAGCGATTCGATGGTGCGGCGGTTGATCTGTTTCTTGTCGACCCGCTTGCAGAAGTCGAACAGGCTGGTGAACGGCCCGCCGGCCGTGCGCGCCGCGATGATGGCCTCGATCGCATTCTGGCCCGAGCCCTTGACGGCGCCCAGTCCATAACGGATCTGCGTCACCTTCTTGCCCGTCACCGACGGCGGCGGGCCGTCCGGCGTAAAGCGGTATTCGGACTTGTTGATGTCTGGCGGCAGGATGGTCAGGCCGCAGATATCGATCGCATCTTCGACCAGAATCTTGACCTTCTCGGTATCGTCCATCGCCAGCGACATATTCGCTGCCATGAACGCGGCCGGATGGTGCGCCTTCAGGTAAGCCGTGTGGTAGGACAGCAGTGCATACGCGGCCGCGTGCGATTTGTTGAAGCCGTAACCAGCGAACTTTTCCATCAAGTCGAAGATCTCGTCGGCCTTGGCGGCCGACAAGCCATCTTTCGCCGCACCGGCGCGGAAGATCTCGCGGTGCTCGGCCATTTCCTCGGCCTTCTTCTTACCCATCGCGCGGCGCAACATGTCGGCGCCGCCCAGCGAGTAGCCGCCGACGATCTGCGCCATCTGCATCACCTGCTCCTGATACACCATGATGCCGTAGGTTTCAGACAAAATGGTTTCAGTGCGCGGATCGGGATAGTCGAATTTTTCGCCGTGCTTACGTTTGCAGAAGTCCGGAATCAGGTCCATCGGACCCGGACGGTACAGCGCCACCAGCGCGATAATGTCTTCGAAGCGGTCGGGCCGCGCATCTTTCAGCATGCCCTGCATGCCGCGCGATTCCAGCTGGAATACGGCGACCGTCTTGGCCTTGGTCAGCAGCTCGTAGGACGGCCGGTCGTTCAGCGGCAGCTTGGCCAGATCGAACTCGGCCTCCTTCGGATCGAGCTGCTTGATGTAGCGTACTGCGCGGTCGAGGATGGTCAGCGTGGTCAGACCCAAAAAGTCGAACTTGACCAGACCCACGGCCTCCACGTCATCCTTGTCGTACTGCGACACCACGCCGCTGTCGCCGCCCTGCGTGTACAGCGGGCAGAAGTCGGTCAGCTTGCCCGGTGCGATCAGCACGCCCCCGGCGTGCATGCCGATGTTACGGGTAATGCCCTCGACCTGTTGCGCCAGATCCAGCAACTGCGCCACTTCTTCCTCGTTCTGCTGGCGCTCCTTCAGCATCGGTTCCTCCTCGATCGCCTCGGCAATCGAGACCGGCTTGCCCGGCTTGAACGGAATCAGCTTGGACACGCCATCGCAGAAGTTATAGCCGAAGTCCATCACGCGGCCGACGTCGCGGATCGCGCCCTTGGCCGCCATGGTACCGAAGGTAGCGATCTGCGACACCGCATCGCGGCCATACAGATCCTTTACGTGCTGGATCACCAGCTCACGCTTTTCCTGGCAGAAGTCAATATCGAAGTCGGGCATCGAAACCCGTTCCGGGTTCAGGAAACGTTCGAACAGCAGATTGTATTTGAGCGGATCCAGATCGGTAATCTTCAGCGCATACGCCACCAGCGAACCGGCACCCGAACCCCGGCCGGGGCCGATCGGCACGCCGTTGTTCTTGCCCCACTGGATAAACTCCGCCACGATCAGGAAGTAGCCGGGGAACTTCATCTTGATGATGGTTTCGTTCTCGAACTGCAGGCGGTCCTCGTAGCGGGCCCGGTTCTGTTCGCGCTTGACCGGATCCGGGAACAGCTGCTCCAGCCGCTCTTCCAGCCCTTTCTTGGTTTCCTCGACCAGGAATTCATCGATCGTCAGGCCCGGCGGCGTCGGGAAATTCGGCAGTTGCGGCTTGCCCAGCACCAGCGTCAGATTGCAGCGCTTGGCGATCTCGACCGAGTTCTGCAACGCGGCCGGCAAGTCGGCGAACAGCTCGCGCATCTCGGCCTGCGACAGGAAACGCATCTGCTCATTGAACTTGCGGGCCCGCTTGTTATTGGCCAGCATTTCACCTTCGGCGATACAGGTACGCGCCTCGTGCGCAATGTACTCATCCTTGGAAATGAACTGCACCGGATGGGTCGCCACCACGGGCAGGCCCAGCTTGGCGGCCAGCGCCACCGAATGGCGCACCAGCGTTTCCTGGTTGGCCTGACCGGCGCGCTGGATTTCGATGTAAAAATGGCCGGGGAAGATGCTCGCCCATTTCTCGGCGTTCTTCTGCGCCAGCGCCGGATTGCCGTTATCGAGCGCAATGCCGACGTCGCCAAAGTGGGCGCCGGACAACGCGATCAGGCCGTTGGCCGGGCTATCGTCGGGCAGCAGCGCATAGGTTTTGCTGGTCAGTTCAGCCAGCCACTCGGTACGGATCTCGGCGCGGCCCTTGTACTGGTTGGTCAGCCAGGCGCTCGACAGCAATTCGCACAGCTGCAGATAGCCCATGCGGTTCTTCGCGAACAGCATCAGGCGCGACGGCTTGTCGCGGTTATCGTCATTGGTGATCCAGACATCGACCCCGACCACCGGCTTGATGCCCTTGCCGCGCGCGGCCTTGTAGAACTTGACCATGCCGAACATATTCGACAGGTCCGTCACGGCCAGCGCGGCCTGCTTATCCTTGGCGGCGGCGCCAACCAGGTCATCGATGCGCACCAGGCCATCGACGATCGAGTATTCGGAGTGCACGCGCAGGTGCACGAAGTCCGGCCCGACCGGCTGGGAAGCGGCCTGAGCCGCGCTATCGTGTTCGTTTGCTACCATGTTCATCTGCTGCTCGCCGCGGGTTCAATAACCCCGTATTTTACCGTGTGGCGAGCGCTGCGCGCGGATCTGATTTAGCCCCGACGCCGACTCCACTGCAACATTGGCAACAACGAGCGGTGGCCGTCCACGCTTACCCCACACCGCTGCGCGAGAGCGAGCAGCAAAACCCCAACGGCGCCAAATCGGGGTCAGACCCGGCGGGTCTGACCCCAGGTTTTGCATTGGGGGGGTAACAAGTCCCCAAACAGCAAAGATAACTACGCCCGCTGCGGCCAGCGGCTCGGCGATACAACCGAGCGGCAGATGCATGCGCATCAATGTACGGCCCACCCTCATGCCCTGCCTGATCAGGTGTGCGCGCTGATCTCAGCACCGCAAGCAGCTCCACCACTGCCCAATATTTAGGCAGAATGGCAGCAAATATAGCCAAGCTCGCGTATAATGTCGGCTTTCCTGATTTACCTACCTGATCCCACCATGCACGCTAATACTGCTTTACAAGCTGAAGCGCATGCTGCCGCCATCGCTGCCGCTGCCGCTCACGTCAACATCGCCGCCTACAAATTCATCACCTTTGATGATACCGAAGCGATGCGTCCGCAATACCAGGCCATCTGCGCCGAACTGGGCCTGAAAGGCACCATTCTGCTGACGCCGGAAGGCATCAACATGTTCGTCTCCGGCCCGCGCGCCAAGATCGACCAGTACCTGGCCTGGGTGCGCAGTGATGCCCGTTTTGCCGATCTGGAAGTCAAGGAAAGCTATTCGGCCGAGCAGTCACACAAGCGCATGCTGGTGAAGATCAAAAAAGAAATCATCACGATGCGCATGCCGCTGATCAAGCCGGAAGACGGCCGCGCCCCGTTCGTCGACGCGCACACGCTGAAGCGCTGGCTCGACAACGGTGTTGACGACAACGGCAAGCCGGTGGTGATGGTCGACACCCGCAATGATTTTGAAGTGGACGTCGGCACCTTCGACAACACGGTCGATTACCGCATCAAGAAGTTCACCGAATTCCCGGACGTGATCGCCGAGCACAAGCCCGAGTTCGACGGCAAGACCGTGGTCACCTTCTGCACCGGCGGCATTCGCTGCGAAAAAGCCGCGATCCACATGCAAAACATCGGCTACGACAGCGTCTACCAGCTCGAAGGCGGGATCCTGAAGTACTTCGAAGAAGTCGGCGGCGCCCATTACAACGGCGACTGCTTCGTGTTCGACTACCGTACCGCGCTCAATCCCAAGCTCGAACCGACCGTGACCACACAATGCTTCGCCTGCCGCGCCGTCGTCACGCCGCGCGAACAGCTCTCGCCGTAATACGTCTACGAAGTGTCGTGCCCGCACTGCGCGGACCAGCCGGCACACGGATAATGGGCCTGCGTGACTCGATGAAAAGCATTGCATCGCGCCTGCTGGGCTTCGTGGTCGCCCGCCCGGCCCTGGACGCCTTCCTGCGGCGCCAGGTCTACCGTTTTCCCGGCCTTGCCGGACGCGTGCGGGCGACCG
>JBGSBQ010000209.1:0-6461 GCA_041730475.1 Sphingomonadaceae bacterium | reverse complement strand
CCAGCACCACCCAGCCCACCAGCTCCCGATGCTCCAGGAAGTGCGCCAGTTCGGCCACGATGGCCTTCGACTGCCCCGGCACCAGCCAGCCCAGATAGCGGCCTACGGTGGCCAGCAGCTCCTTCTGGTCGATGACGTGGGACAGCGCCACCACCACCAGCATCAGCAGCGGCACGATCGACAGCAGCGAGTAGTACGCGACCGCACCGGCCAGCAGCAAGCCCTGATTGGCGCGAAAGCCGCGCAGCGTTTGCAGCAAAAAGCCCAGCGGATGCGCCGCAACATAGGCCAGGGCCCGGCGATTAAACAATTTCATGCGTGCTCCGGGGAGAGGGATACCGAGCATTGTACGCAGGTGACAGCGATCGCAGCGCCGCGCTTTCCCGCCGCGTACCCGTTATACTTTGCACCATCATTCAATCCGCCTCAGGAAAACCCCGCGCTATGTCGCTCAATTACATCTGGCCCGCCTTTTTCCTGATCGGCTTTGCCGCCGCGCTGGCGCAGTTCCTGCTGCTGGGCGATACCGAAATCTTCAAGCGCGTCATCGACGGCACCTTCGAATCGGCGCGCGCCGGTGTGATGGATATCGCGCTGCCGCTGGCCGGCGTCATGACGCTGTGGCTGGGTATCATGAACATCGGCGAGAAGGCCGGCATCATCAACCTGTTGGCGCGCGTGATCGCACCGTTCTTCTCACGCATCTTCCCCGAAGTGCCGAAAGACCATCCAGCCACCGGCCACATGGTGATGAACTTCTCGGCCAACCTGCTGGGCCTCGACAACGCCGCCACCCCGTTCGGCCTGAAGGCCATGGAAAGCCTGCAAACGCTGAATCCCAACAAGGATGAAGCGAGCAACGCGCAGATCATGTTCCTGGTGCTGCACACCTCGGGGCTGACGCTAATCCCGGTCGCCATCATGGCGCAGCGCGCCATCCTCGGCGCGGCCGATCCGTCCGACATCTTCATCCCCTGCATGATCGCGACCTATGTGGCGACCGTCACCGGCATCATCGCCGTGGCCATCCGCCAGCGCATCAACCTGCTGAACAGCACGGTACTCGGCTGGCTAGGGGGCATGACCGCCTTCATCGCCGGCGTGGTCTGGTACTTCACCCAGTACCTCGACAAAACCGAGATCGAACTGGTGTCCAAGGTGGTCAGCAATCTGATACTGATGCTGGTGATCGCCGCCTTCATCATCGGTGCGCTGCGCAAGAAGGTAAATGTGTACGAAGCCTTCATCGAAGGCGCCAAGGGCGGCATCCAGACCTCGCTGACGGTGATCCCGTATCTGGTCGGGATGCTGGTGGCGATCAGCGTGATCCGCAACGCCGGCGTATTCACCTTCGTCGTCGAGGGCATGAACTGGGTATTCAGCCATCTGGGCGTGAATACCGACTTCGTGCCGGCACTCCCGACCGCACTGATGAAACCCCTGAGCGGCAGCGGCTCCAAGGCCATGATGATCGACGCCATGCGCACCTATGGCGTCGACTCCTTCGTCGGCCGGCTGGCCTGCGTATTCCAGGGATCGGCCGATACCACCTTCTACATCGTGGCCCTATATTTTGGCTCGGTCGGCATCCGCAAGACGCGCTATGCAATCTCCTGTGGCCTGATCGCCGATCTGGCCGGCGTGATCGCTGCCATCTTCGTCGCCTACCTGTTCTTCCATTGATAAGGACCACCATGCTGCGGCGCCTGTATTCCGGCTTGACACTCGCTACCCTGCTGGCCACCGGCAGCGTCCATGCCGAACTGCCGGAGCCGGTGGCCGCGCTGCTGCAGGCGGCCAACATCCCGCAGGAGGCGGTCGGGCTGGTGGTACTGCGCGGCGACACGACGGTGATCGCGCACAACGCCACCACCAGCATGCAGCCGGCTTCGACGCTGAAGCTGCTCACCACGCTGGTCGGGCTGGAACAACTGGGCCCGGTATTCCGCGGCCGCACCGAAATGCGCAGCAGCGCCAGCATCTTCCGCGGCACCTTGATGGGCGACCTGTATCTGCGCGGCGGCGCCGATGCCGACTTCAACGAAGACGCGCTGACCCACATGCTGCAGGCGCTGCGCAGCCAGGGTATCAAGTCCATCAAGGGCGACATCATCTTCGACCGCCAGCTGTTCCAGCCAGCCCGCAGCGATATCGGCATGGCGCAGTTCGACGAGTTCCCGTTGGCCTACTACAACGTGGTCCCGGATGCGCTGCTGATCAACACCAACCTGCTGAAATTCGAACTGCGCTCGAGCGGCGACAGCCTGTCCGTGGCGATGCTGCCAGAGATGGAGAAGGTCAGCGTCGACCCGCAACTGAAACTGAGCGACGCGCCCTGTGCCAGCTGGGAAAGCGGCTGGCGCACGCCGGAAGTGCTGCGCAAGGATGACAAGATCAGCGTGATCCTGCGCGGCAGCTTCCCGAAAGACTGCATCAAGTCCACCAGCGTGAATGTGCTGGACCGGCATGACTACCTGGAGCGTCTGCTGCGCGCCAGCTGGCGGCGGCTGGGCGGCAAGTTCAATGGCGAGGTGCGCGAAGAAACCACGCCGCCGGAGACTCGCGTGCTGGCCGAACACCTGTCACGCACGCTGCCGGAGATCCTGCGCGACACCAACAAGCAGTCCGACAACACGCTGGCGCGTACCATCTTCCTCAGTCTGGGCAGTCTGGAAGCCGATGCAACGCTGGGCAGCCGTCCATTGGCTCCGGCGCCGGGAGAAACCACCGCCAGCCGCGCCGAACTGGTGATTCGCAGCTGGCTGCGGCGCCATCAGATCAGCGATCAGGGACTGGTGCTGGATAACGGCTCCGGCCTGTCACGGCAGGAACGCGCCACGCCGGCTCAACTGGCGGGCGTGCTGCAGGCCGGCCAGCGCAGCCAGTGGATGCCCGAATATCTGGCCAGCCTGCCGATTGCTGCCATCGACGGCACTATGCGCAAGCGCCTGAAAAACAGCCCGGCCGCCGCCCATGCGCGCCTGAAAACGGGCAGCCTGAGTGGCGTCACCGCGATCGCCGGCTACGTACCGGACGCCGACAACCAGCCCTGTGTGGTGGTGGCCTTCATCAACCACGAGCTGGTTGCCAATGGCGTCGGCCGCAATCTGCTTGATAGCGTGATGGACTGGGTGGCGCGCTCCTCGGCGACGCCGCGCTGACGCTATTCGGTCGGTACGCCCTGCGGCGGCGCAGCTGGAAGCGGGACTGCGTCCACTGCGGGCTTGAGCAGCGGTGCAGTCAGCACGTCGAGGATCGCCGCCGTTTCTGCATCTGGCTCGCCGTCGAAACGCGCCTGCCGGAATTTCGACTGAAATACGCTGATCACGTTGCGCGTGGCAGCATCCAGCTCGCCGCTCTGCGGCACCGCATAACCATGCTGCGCCAGCCGCTTCTGGAACCATGCCGCCTCCGGTATCTGGGCCTCGAATGACGGCAATCTGGCCGCCACCATCCCGGCATCCGGCCACGCAACCAGTCCCGCATCGGCCAGCTGCTTCCACGGGAACAGCGGTCCCGGGTCCTGCTTGCGCTGCGGCGCGATCTCGTTATGACCGAGGATGTTCTCCGGCTTGATCTTGTAGCGCGCCACGATATCGCGCAACAGCAGCGTCAGCTGCTCCATCTGCGCCGGCTTGAACGGGTACCAGACCCGCCCCTCCGGCGTGTCGCGAAAGCCTGGATTGACGATCTCGATCCCGATCGAGGCAGCATTGAGCTGGTTATAAATACGCCAGTTGCTGTAGCCGGCATGGTTCGACTGGCGCGACTCGTCCACCAGCGCATAGATGACCGGATAATCGGCATCGGTCAGCATGTAATGCGCGCTGACGTCGGCGGTGGTCAGCGTGTACAGCGACGACGGCGTATCACCCACCGTGTAATGCAGGATCACGAACTTGATGCGCTCACTTTGGCCCCGCGCCGAATAGCTATGGTCAATGCGCGGTGCGGGCGGTGCGATGGCGCAACCGGCCAGCATGGAAATCAGCGCAGAGCAAACAGCAAGTGGAACTATCTTCATGGGGGACTCGTAGTCAATGGCTGGTGTGGAGCGCCAGCCGGGCGGCGGCCAGATGCGCTTCGGTAGTTTTCTGCTGCAGCGTCAGTGAGGCAGGCAGTGCGGCCCGCATCGCGTCCGCGATCGCCGCATGCAGCGTCGCCGCACGCCCGGCCAGCACGATGGGCCGCGCCCCGTAGCGGGTCACCAGCGCCAGCGCGATGCGGGCCAGCTCACGGCCAGCCTGTTCGAGTATGGCCAGCGCTTCAGCATCGCCCTGCCGGGCGGCAGCAGCGACGGCCAGTGCCAGCCGACCGATGGCGCCGCGCTCCTGCGTGTACATGAACTGGCGCGAGACCGACCAGTCGCTGCCGCCGACATGCTCAAATACCGCCCGTGCCAGTGCCGACTGCTGCCATGCGCCGGGCGCTTCATCCTCGCGACGCCAGATCAGGCGCATCGCTTCGCGTGCGATCCAGAAGCCGCCGCCGCCATCGTCCAGCATGACGCCGCGCCCACCCGCGCGATGGAATCCGCCGTCCGCGTCGATCAGCGCCGCGATCGAACCGGTGCCAGCGTAGACCAGATAACCCTGACCCGGCACGAACGCATCCAGATAGGCGATTTCGATATCGTTATGCAGCCGCACTGCCTGCGGCGCCAGCCCCAGCAAGCGTCCCAGCCACACCGCAGGCAACGGCGGCTCGGTACTGCCCTCGGCTACGCCGAAGCCGGTCAGACCAGCGCACACGCACTGCGGCTGGCCGGCCACCAGCACCTGCTGGCACAGTTCCGCAAAAAGGGCATGGACCGCGTCGCGCCCCGCCTCGGAGGCCATCTGCAAGGCCGACAGGCCGGCCACGCTGCCTTCCGCCACCAGCACGGCGCTGGCGTCCAGCAGCGCCCAGCGCGTGCGGGTGCCGCCGGCATCAATGCCAAGCGCCAGGCCAGCCATCAGCCCAGCACCCGTACGCGCTCACTTTCATTGCCGAGCCGGTCGACGGCGCTGACCACCACCGCATTCGGCGCGCCACTGACCGGATCGTCCGGCAGCAGCACCGACGGCCGGCTGGCCGGGGCCACGGCGAAGCGCCATTCGGTACCATAACGCGACCAGATCGCATACTGCGCCACCGGCTTGCCGGCGCCGGGCGCCAGCTTCACGCCCAGGCCCCCAGTTTCGCGCCGCGCTGCCGCTGCCGGCGCCGCCGGCAGTTGTGCCCCCAGCCATGGCGTGGCCGGCACCAGCGCCGCGTTTTGATAGGTCTGCGCCTTCAGCTGGTCGTTGATGCCCTTGCGGTTTTCCATCAGCGCGGCAATGCTGAAGTGCAGATGGCCATTGACGCCGGCGCGACTGCGCGTGACGCCGATCTGCTTGACGATTTCCTCGGGCGCGAAGGCCTTGGCGCTGTTGTCGATGCGGCTGGTGTATAAGCCGGGCCAGACATGGCGCGCACGGCTGTTTTGCGCCATCCAGTAATCGAGCAGCACGTCGAACGCTTGCGGCGCCTGTGCCACCGGCCAGTACAGCTGCGGCGCGAGGTAATCGAGCCAGCCATTCTGCAGCCACAGTTCGGCATCGGCAAACAGCTTGTCGTACTGGCTGAAGCCAACGATGCCGGCCGGTCGCCGGTCCGGGCGGCCGATGCCGAACGGGCTGATACCAAACCGTACCCAGCTCTTTTCCTTGTGGATGCCAGCGTACAGCGCTTCGATCAGTGCATTCACGTTCTGGCGCCGCCACGCAGCACGCTCCAGCGTGCCGCCGTTCAGCAGGTAGCGTTGCCACGAAGGCTGATCGGGGAATTCCAGTTCCTGCTTCTGGCCAGTGCCGCCGTCGAGCGCCACGCCTTCCGGGCCGGCCGCATTCGGCGTATCGATCGGGTAGGGATAGAAGTAATCGTCGATGTGGACGCCGTCGATATCGTAGCGCCGCACCACGTCCAGCACCACGGCCAGCGTGTGCTGCGACGCCGCCGCCTCGCCCGGGTCCATCCACAGGTAGCGGCCATACGGTTTGACGGTTTCCGGCTTGAGGCTGCCGATATGATTCGGCGCCAGCGGCGACTTGGCCGTCGCATGGCGGGCCCGGTAAGGATTGAACCACGCATGCAGCTCCAGCCCGCGCGCGTGCGCCTGCTCGATCCAGAATTGCAGCGGGTCGTACAGCGTCTTAGGCGGGCGGCCCTGCGCGCCGGTCAGAAATTCCGACCACGGTTCCAGCTCGGACGGATAGATGGCGTCGGCACTGGGCCGCACTTGCAGCACGATGGCGTTCAGGTTCAGCGCGCGGGCCCGGTCCAGGATGGCGACGGCTTCGGCCTGCTGCTTTTCCATGCTCAGGTTATTCCGGCTCGGCCAGTCGATATTGGCGACCGTCGATACCCAGGCGGCGCGGAATTCACGCGGCGCTTCCGGCGGCATGGCGCCGCCCCGGACGACCGCCGTGTTCGGGCGCGCG